>NZ_DDBA01000028.1:0-163569 GCF_002333005.1 Empedobacter sp. UBA2044 | reverse complement strand
TTTTAGGGAAGATTACACATTTAATTTTATATTTGGTAGATTATTAGAATCAGAATAATAAGAAATATATCCTAATCCATTATTTTTCATTTCAATAGCATTTATTCCATTTGATAAAGGGTAGGAGATATCAGTTACATTTGCTTCGTTAGCAGAATCTCTAACACGTAAATATACACTTTCACCAGAAGGAATACCACTTACAAACATAACGCTAGTTGTTTTTTCCGAAAAAACTATTCCTGTTGGATTTTCGTAAGCATTGTAATTTCCAATTTTGTATTCTTTATTGATAGAAGCTATTGTTTTATATGCTTTATGTTCGTTAACACGATCTATTTTTTTGTATTTATTATCTAATAAACATTGTGCTAAAGATTTAACAAAAGGAGATGTAGTAATTCCATCAATTGTTTGTTGATTTACGCCTGAATTTAATTCTGAGAATAAATCATCTTTAAAAATTGTTGAATACTTTTTCTGATCAAACTTGTTTGAATTTTTTTGATAAAATTCCATCTTGGCAACACTTGCAAAATTTCCTTTGCCATCTAAAATTTCTAATTTGATAGAAGAAGGTTTTATTTGTGATGGAAAAGATATATTTCTTACATCATTTGTTTGCGTAAAATCTTGTGTAGAAATTTCAATATAAGTAGGGTCAGCTATAGTATTGTAACTAACTTTTACTTTTCCTAATAAACCATTTACTCCACCATCATTTCTTGGATAATAGATCATATAATCTAATGGTGTGTTTCCATCAAAAGCATAAATTAATGAAATAGGGAAAGTTTTTTCAGTAGAATTGTAGTTAGAATGATAAAGCGTATTGTAATCTCCATCAAATGATTGCTCTATGTTTTCCCCTGTTTGAAAACTTGATGCTGACGAACCTGTAACTAATGGAGAAACTTTCATATCCT
This sequence comes from Empedobacter sp. UBA2044, assembly GCF_002333005.1. NCBI lineage: Bacteria > Pseudomonadati > Bacteroidota > Flavobacteriia > Flavobacteriales > Weeksellaceae > Empedobacter > Empedobacter sp. UBA2044. The sequence goes on along the minus strand of NZ_DDBA01000028.1, from coordinate 162,643 downwards.
TATAGTTTGAGAACTCATTTGTTTGTATTACACACTCCGAAGCTATTGGAGTAATTTGATCAGACGAGTAAAACTCAACTTCCGCAGCACTCGAGAAATTTCCTAGAGCAGCATTCACTTTTATTCTAATGACTGCTGGATTGATAATTTCTTTATCAAAATCAAATTTTTTAGATGTAGAATCTCCAGCCCATGTTATAGCACTCGTAGTCGCTGTTTTGAAATTTGTTGGATCACCTTTAGTTGAATATAAAATTTCAACATTTGTCCAAATTCCATTAGTACCTGTTTGCCTTGGAAAATAGGCAAGGGATTTTATAGATTTAACTTGACTGTTGAAACTAAAATCTAATTGATCTGGGATTCCATTTTGATTCCATTTAGAATGGTACATTGTCGTTAATATACCATCTGCGCTAAAAGTAGCTTCATTACCACTTTGTGCCTCTTGTTTAGAAGTAACACTAGAAACGGGCATTTTGTATTCCTGCGCAAAAGAATCTATACCAAGTAAAATCATACTTAGTAGGAAGTAATTTTTTTTCATAAATAATTTGTGTTAATTGATATTTTGTTGTTTAGACAAGTTAATTAATACATTTTATTTATAATCAGCTAGGAACCAATTTGAAAAAAAAATAAGGAAATGTTAAGAAATAAAGAATCCCTTTCTTTAATAATACAATTAAGAAAGAGATTCTAACTATTAAAGACATAATAAATGAAAAGATTTTTACTGCTTTTTGATAATTGTATTATTATTTCCCTCAATTATTTGAGGTAATTTACCATTTTTAGATAATGCTTTACGATAATATAATGTATTTCCTTCGCCAGCTAATTCAGCAGAAGTTAATCCATTAACAGATATTGTATTATTTGTTCCCATGATTTCAACTTTGGTACAATCTCCTTTCAAATTGATCACATGTCCACTTCCGCCAACTTCTACTTTTTGTCCCTTACAATCTAACGTTAGTTTTTTATTATTTCCATCAATTTCTATCTGCGCAAAAGAAAGGTGACTAATAAATAACATCGTAACAGCACATAATAATTTATTCATTTTCATTGTGATTTCTTTTTTGGTTACTTTTTAGAAATCAAGAATCGTGCACTTTCAATTAATAAAATCTAACTTTACAAAAATTTAACAAAATGACTTTAGTTGAGCTAAAACAATTGTTTTTAGATAAATTGCAATTACTATATGATAAAGAAGAAGCTTCTCATATTTTCATGATTTATGTAGAAGATAAGTTGAATCTTGATTTATCTAGCCGAGATGAAATTGAATTAACGACTGAAATTTTATCAGATTTAGAACAATTAAAAAAAGGTCAACCTATACAACATATTACTGGAAAAGCTTTTTTCTATAACGATTTCTTTTTTGTGAATGAACATACATTAATTCCTCGTCCAGAAACGGAAGAATTGGTTGAATTAATTAGAAATGATTATGCTCAAAATCAAGATATTTCTATGATTGATTTAGGAACAGGAACAGGATGTATTCCTATTTCGTTGGCAAAATTATTTCCAAATGCAAATGTTTCAGCATTAGATATTTCTGAAAATGCATTGAAAATAGCACAATCAAATGCTGAAAATTTAAAAGTTAATATAAATTTTTATCACAATAATTTACTGGAAGACATTCAATTAAACCATAAATTTGATGTAATTATTTCAAATCCACCTTATATCCGAAATCTTGAAAAAAAAGAAATGCATCAAAATGTTTTGAATTTTGAACCTCATTTGGCGCTTTTTGTTGAAAATGATGATGCTTTAATTTTTTATGAACGAGTAATAGATTTTGCTAAAAATCATTTGAAAGAGAATGGTAAAATTTATTGTGAAATCAATCAATATTTAGGAAAAGAGACAAAACAATTATTTCAAAAATTTTATCAAAATGTAATCATTCATAAAGATATTTCTGGAAATGATCGTATGCTAAGTGCTTCTAATCAATAATTATCTATAAGAATCTTGTTTTATTTTCTGAAAAGATTTAATTTTAATTCAATAATCGTTCGCAATTTGGTATTAAAATTGTTAAAACTGATTCTATTATTAAAACAATAAAAAAAAACAACTATGAAAAAATTATTTGTATTAGTGGCAGTTGCTTCATTATCATTTGCTACTTCTTGTAAACAAGAAACTTCAAAAACAACTGAAACTAATGTAACTGTAGATTCATTAGCGAATGATTCTACGACTGTTATCAAAGAAACGACAACTACAACAACTACATTATCAGAAACTGATGCAAAAGCGAAAGTAGACGAAGCAAAAAAAGCTTTAGATGAAGCAAAAGCGAAAGGTGATAAAGCTGCAACAGAAGCTGCACAAAAAGCTTATGACGATGCTAATAAAGCGTGGATTGATGCAAAAGCTGCTGTAAATAATGCTGCGCAAGATGTAAAAGATGGAGTGAATAATACTGTAGATAAAGTAGATGCAAAAGCTAATCAAGCAAAAGAAGATATTAAAACTGTTGCAAAAGATGCAAAAGCTGATATCAATGCAGCTGCAAAAGATGTGAAAGCAGAAGCGAAAGAAGCTGGAGAAAAAGCAAAAGAAGGATATAACAATACGTTAGATAAATTAAAAGCGAAATAATTTCAAAATAATTATTGCTAACTTAGCCTTGAGAAATCTCAAGGCTATTTTTTTATGTTAAATTTTAGAGAAGCAACAAAGACAGATGCGTTATCAATTGCAAGATTGATGATGTTAGCGATGGATAAAATCGTTTATGATTTTATCGGAAAAACAGATTATGAAGAAGGAGTTTTATTCTTGAAAAAATTAATTGAACAAGAAGAAAATCAATATAGTTATCAAAATACAGTTGTTGTAGAATATGATAATCAATTTGCTGGAACAACAACTTTTTATGACGGAGGAAAATTAGAAGAACTTCGAAAACCTGTTTTAGAATTATTGAAAAATGATTATAACCAAATTATTCATCCGCAAGATGAAACACAAGCAGGTGAAATATATATTGACACAATTGCAGTTTCTGAAGATTTTAGAGGGAAAGGAATAGGTTCTAAAATATTGGATTATTTGATTGATGAAATAGGAAATAAGCAAGGCAAAACATTAGGTTTATTGGTCGATTTTACAAACCCAAATGCAAAGAAATTGTACGAAAGAAAAGGTTTTGAAGTGGTTGGGGAAAAAATGTTGATGAGCGAAAATCATGAATATATGCAGTATAAACCAAAACAATAGATAATAAAAAAAGAGCTTTTCTTAAAGCTCTTTTTTTATTTCATTACTCCTAATTGTGTTAAGATTTTTTCTTCGTACGGATCGATTGTAAATTGTTCAAATTTCACAAAATCTTTTCCATTTTTTAAGTAACCTAATTGATAATTTTGACGAATAACAGCTTGATTCTCGAAACTTTCTAAAATTGGTAATTCAGAAATTGGACCTAAAATTTGTTCGTTTTTGGTTGAAATTAAACCAAAATGCATCAAATAATTCTCTTTTGATAAGAAATATGGAAAATAAGCTAATATATCTGGACGCTCAATTTTTAGTGAAGTAGCTTCTCCAAAAGTGGCAAAATTTTGATCGACTGGCGTTAAATATTCGTATTGATAATCTATAATCAACTGATTATTTTTATCAATCATTCCCCATTTTCCATCTTTTTCAACTCCAGCTAAACCAGCTCTAAAATCTGTACAACCATCATATTCGAACGGGATCACAACTTGATTTAATAAATCAATAAAACCCCATTTTCCATCTTTTTTTACAGCACAAATATTTTCAATAAAATCACTTGTTAAATCATATTCGAACGGAATCAAAATCTGGTTAGATTTTGTGATAATTCCCCACTTATTCTCCTTTTGCGCGCTATAGGCATTAACAGTTGTGAGCACAAGTTTTTGATATTGAAACGGAATAATTACATTTCCTTCTTTATCTATTAAACCAAATTGATTATCAATAGATATTGGTGCCAAATTGTTGCGATCGAAAACAGTTAAATCTTCAAATGTTGTTGTTTCTTTGTGAACAAAATTGTCAAACTGGTCTGTATCTTTTGGTGATATTTTAGTCATAATTCTATAATTCGACGTAAAATTAATTAATCAAAAATTAATAGTTTGTATATAAATATTAAAAAATCCAATTTTAAACACTTTTTGTAAATTAAATTCTTCCTTTTGTAGGAAAGCTTAAAATATAACCTATGAATATTTTTACTAAATTATTTTTTACTGCAACTATTATAATGAGTAGTTTTGTTACAGCTCAACAAGATGGTATAAACATTATTAATTTACCGACTACGATAAATAAAGACTATTCTTTTGAAGGAGTATGGAAAATTTCGAATGATGGAAATACATCTAACTATAAAATATCTGGAGGAAAATTGACAAATTATTTAAACAAAACAAGTCAGACTTTATTTCTTGATTTATATTTTGCTCCATCAAAAACATCTGTAGATTTATATAATTTACCGAATAAAATCAATACAAACGCACAATTAGGGCAGTTAGAAGGAAATGGAACAAGCTTCAATAACGTTACTATTACTTTTAAAGCTTCAGATCTTGAAACATTAGCACAAGGAGATTATACACCAGTTTTGTTATTGAAAGAAAAAGAATCAGGTTCTATTTTGAATTATAAAGTTTTGAGTAGTAAAATTTCTTTAGAATCTAATAATATTTTAATTGATAAAGTTGTAAAGAATGTAGAATTACCTCAGGTTACAGATGCTAATACTTTAGCTTCTACAAAGAATATAGACGCTACTTTATCTGATATATATACACCTGTAGAAAGTTCTTTGAACATAGCGAATGTAAATAAAAAACTAAAATTAGTTGGAGGTTGGAAATTAGAAATTGATTTCAATTCGTTGATGGTTACAATTGGTGGAGTTGATAATTCTATACAGAATTTAGATTATAAACCTACAAATGACTTAAAATTAATGGTATATTTTTCAAATCAAAATATAACAGGAATTAAAGAAATAGATGGATTTGAACTTCTAAATCTAGATGTTTCACCAATTTCTGCTTTTACTAAAATTGAAAAGCTAAATTTTACTACAAATATCACAAAATTGGTTCCCGCAGGTGAATATTATCCTATTTTAGTATTAACTGAAAAAAATGAGGAAGGAAAATATGTGATGAAATCAACGTTAAGTTTAGGTGAGAAATATATTTGGCAGTAAAATCTAAATAATATAAAAATAAAAAAGCAACGATTATTTCGTTGCTTTTTTTGTTAAATACTGTTCAAATTTCAATCCTTTTATGTTATAAGGATCAAATCCTTTGTATAAATCTTCTAATAATTGCATTACTTGAAAATAAGTAAATAATACTGAATATGAAGCTTGTTCTTGGTAAACAGGGATTTCTACTAAAAATAAAAATCGATCATATTTCGAAATCTGAACAGTATTCCCATCTTGATTCATCAAACCAATATAACTTCCGTCATAATCAGGTAGGTTATGAAAAATCTCAATAGCTTGTGATAAACTACCTTCTAAAGGTAATTCAGTTTCGACCTGTAAGTCGTCAGCGTAATTTTCAAAGAATATTTTCACAGTGCAAAAGTAAGAAATTTTAATCTATTTTAAGGAATTCCTTTTTTTTCGGGTTATAATTATTAAATTAGCATTCAAATTATGGAAAAAATGAGTTACGACATTATAGTTATTGGAAGTGGTCCTGGAGGATACGTTGCAGCAATTAGAGCAGCACAATTAGGTAAAAAAGTAGCAATCGTAGAAAAAGCTGAATTAGGTGGAATCTGCCTTAACTGGGGATGTATTCCTACAAAAGCTTTATTAAAATCTGCTCAAGTATTCAAATACTTAAATCATGCAGAAGATTTTGGAATTAACTTACCTTCAGATATTTCATTCGAATTTGGAAATGTTGTTTCTCGTAGTAGAGGAGTGGCGGATCGTATGAGTAAAGGTGTTCAATTCTTAATGAAGAAGAACAAAATTGAAGTAATTCAAGGTGAAGCAAAAGTTTTACCAGGAAAAAAAGTAAAAGTTACTGCAGCAGATGGTTCTGTTAGTGAATTATCTTCAGAAAATATAATTATTGCAACTGGTGCACGCTCTCGTGAATTACCTGCATTACCACAAGATGGTAAAAAAGTAATTGGTTACCGTGGTGCATTAGCAATGGAAAAGCAACCAAAATCAATGATTGTTGTAGGTTCTGGAGCGATTGGAGTTGAGTTTGCTCACTTCTACAATACATTAGGAACAAAAGTGACAATTGTAGAGTTTTTACCACGCATTGTAAATGTTGAAGATGAAGATATTTCGAAACAATTACAATTATCTCTTAAAAAATCTGGAATCAATATCTTAACAAATGCAGAAGTTACAGGAGTTGATACAACTGGAGATTTAGTAAAAGCAACAATTAAAACTGCAAAAGGAGAAGAAATTCTTGAAGCAGAAGTTGTTTTATCAGCAGCAGGAGTTGTTCCAAATACAGAAAATATTGGTCTTGAAGAAGTTGGTATTGCAACTGAAAGAGGTAAAATAGTTATCAATGATTTTTGTGAAACATCTGTAAAAGGATATTATGCAATTGGTGATGTTGTAAAAGGAGCAGATTTAGCTCACTTAGCATCTGCACAAGGTATTTTATGTGTTGAGCATATTGCTGGTGAAAAAGTAGAACCAATCGACTACGGAAACATCCCAGGTTGTACTTATTGTTCTCCAGAAATTGCATCTGTAGGATTAACAGAAGCAAAAGCTAAAGAAGCTGGATACGAAGTAAAAGTAGGAAAATTCCCATTCTCTGCAAACGGTAAAGCTGTTGCAAACGGAGCTGCTGATGGTTTTGTAAAAGTAGTTTTTGATGCGAAATATGGTGAATGGTTAGGATGTCACATGATTGGTGATGGAGTTACTGAAATGATTGCAGAAGCAGTTGTAGCCCGTAAATTAGAAACTACTGCACATGAAATTATGAAATCTGTTCACGCGCACCCTACAATGGCAGAAGCTATTATGGAAGCGGTAGAAGATGCATATGGACATGCAATTCATATCTAAGAAATAAATTTAAAATTTATAGTTGAAGCAGCCTTTTGGCTGCTTTTTTATTTTACCAAATCGTTAATTTTTTGCGTTATGTATATTGAATTTGTTTTTTAACTATCTTTATAATAATAATTTAAAAACAGATATAATATGAAAAAATTTTATTCTTTAGTAGTAATTACTGCATTATCTTCTTTATCATTTGGACAAGTTGTGATTAGTCAAGTTTATGGTGGAGGAGGAAATTCGGGCGCAAAATATACGCATGATTTTATTGAGTTGTTTAATAGAGGCTCTTAAGCTGTTACATTAAAAGGTCATTCACTTCAATATGCTTCTGCTACAGGTAATGTTAGTGCAGCTAATACACAAGTATTAGCAGATATTACAATTCAGCCAGGTAAATATTATTTAATTCAACAAGCTAAAGGTAATAGTGGAACAGATGCATTGCCAACTCCAGACCAAATTCCTGCTACAGCTCTTGCATTAGGAGCCATGAACGGTAAAGTAGCACTTGTATCTAATGTTGATCCAATAACTGATGTAACAGATAAAGATATCGTTGATTTTGTAGGTTTTGGAACGTCTAATGAATATGAAGGATCTGGTCCTACTGCGGCTTTATCTAATACTGATTCTGCTCAAAGAAAGTTAAAAGGATGTCAAGATACAAATGATAATAAGAATGATTTTGACGTAGCTGCTGCTGCTCCTAAAAATGGACAAACGGCTGCAAATGTTTGTACAAATTTGAGTACAGATAATTTAACATTAACTAAAGCAGTTTCTAATACATTATGGACAAATACAGCTTCTTTCAATGTAAAAGATAAAACAATTGTAGAAGTTTACAATATTAACGGACAATTGGTAAAATCTTTCGAAGTTAAAGGTGTTCAAAATGTAGATGTTTCTTCATTAGTTAAAGGGACGTATGTAGTTAAAACTACTTCTAACGGAAAATCTTCTACTCAAAAAGTAGTAAAAAAATAAGAAAGAATATATTGTTAATCTAACAAAAAAGCGATTCAGTTTACTGAATCGCTTTTATTTATTCTTCTAATTTCTGAATCTTAAAACCTGCATCTGTCACAGCTTCTACAACTTCTTCTTCATCTTCGGTTGTTGTCACAGTCAGTACTTTTCGTTCATCAGAAGTATCAACTTTCCAATTGTCTTTACCTACAGCTTCGTCCAAAAAAGGTTTTACAGATTTGATACAGCTGTCACAATTTATATTTGTTTTGAATTTCAATTCGCTCATAACTTTACAATTTAGACTCAAATTTATAAAGATTTCATAAGATTAAAAAAACGTTTAAGTAATATTTGATTTCGAAATTTAAATAAAAATCAATGAAGCGTAATCTTGATGTTGTTGTTATTTCGGATGTGCATTTAGGAACTTTTGGTTGCAAAGCACAAGAGCTGTTAGCTTATCTACAGTCAATCAATCCAAAAAAAATTATTCTCAATGGTGATATTGTGGATATTTGGAATTTTAAGAAAAGTTATTTCCCAGAAACGCATCTTCAAATTATTAGTTATTTGTTAAATCTTTCAGAACAAGGAATTCCAATCGTTTATATAACAGGAAATCATGACGAATTGTTACGTAAATTTACCACAATGCGTTTTGGAAATATTCTTTTAACGGATAAATATATGTTGAAACAAAATGATAAAGTCGCTTGGATTTTTCATGGAGATGTGTTTGATGCATCGATTCAACATTCGAAATGGATTGCGAAATTAGGTGGTTGGGGTTATGATAAATTAATTCAGTTGAATTATTTTATCAATAAATGTTTAGAGTTTTTTGGAAGAGAACGTTATTCGTTATCTCAAAAGATTAAAAATTCAGTGAAAAAAGCGGTGAAGCATATCAATGATTTTGAACAAACTGCTGCCGAATTAGCGATCGAAAATGAATATGATTATGTAGTTTGTGGACATATTCATCAACCACAATTGCGAAAAGTAAAAACGGATAAAGGAATTTGTGTTTATATGAATTCGGGGGATTGGATTGAGAATTTATCTGCTTTAGAATGTGTAGACGGAAATTGGTCAGTGTTTTATTTTGAAGAACATAAACATACTTTGATGCAAAATTTAGAAGAAATCGAGTTCAATTATTCGTTAGATGAACTGATTGTTTCAATTCTCAATAAAAAATAAATGAAAATTTTATACGCTTTGCAAGGAACAGGAAATGGACATTTGGCTCGTGCGCAAAAAATGTTACCAATCCTTGAAGAATATGGAGATTTGAATGTTTTTGTGAGTGGTTCTAATTCACAATTACAACTCGAAAATTATCAATTTAAACATCACAATGGCTTGTCGTTGTTTTATAATCAGCTTGGGAAAGTTTCGTATAAACGAATTTTTAAGGAGAATAGTTTTAAATCTTTTTGGAATGAAGTGAATCATTTTCCAATTGAAAAATATGATTTAATTATTAATGATTTTGAGCCAATTACGGCACATGCAGCTCGAAAGAAAAAGATAAATATTGTTGGTTTGAGTCATCAAGCTTCATTTTTATTTGATGAAACACCAACAGTGAAAAATAAAACGGGCGAAACGATTTTAAAATATTACGCACCAACTTCTAAGTATTACGGTTTTCATTTCGAAGAATATAATGATGCTATTTTTTTACCAATCATTCGAGATAAAATTAGAGCATTGCGTCCAAAACGAAAAGATTACTATTTGGTGTATTTACCAAGTTTTCATCCAACAGAAATTATGGAGAAATTATCACTGATTAAAGATTCAAAATGGAAAGTTTTTTCACCTTTTGTGAAAGATGTTACGCGTCAATTTAATGTTCAAATTTATCCAATTGATGAACGTCTTTTTACTAGAACTTTAGAAAATTGTAAAGGAGTTTTGTGCGGTGCTGGTTTCGAATTGCCTGCCGAAAGTATTTATCTTAAAAAGAAGCTTTTTGTGATTCCGATTAAAGGTCAATACGAACAATTATGTAATTGCGAAGCTTTAAAAATGATTGGCGTTGATTATTCATATGATTTGAATGTAGCACAATTGCAACGTTGGGTGGATTCGAATAAAATTATTGAGAAAGATTTCCCAGATCAAACCGAAGAAATCATTCAGAAAGTAATTTTAGAAGCATCCCATTAATTATTTTTCCAGAAAGCAGGCGTAAATAAAATTAAGATTGTATAAAGCTCTAATCGTCCCAAAACCATTAAAAAACAACATAATAATTTTGCACTATCCGTTAAAGAATTCATTGAAGTACCCGGACCAAATTCGCCAATTCCCGGACCTACGTTTCCTAAAGTGGAAGCAGTTAATGTTAAAGAGGCCAAAATATCTTGGAAACTCATTGTTATACCATAATTCAAAAGCGCAAACAAAATAGAACTCACAATCCATGTAAACATAAACATGACAAAGAATGCCATGACGTGGAAAACAATAGATTGGTTAAGCGAACGATTGTTATAACGAACAGGAATAATTGCGTTTGGGTGTAAAATACGCTTAAATTCGATCCAACTATTTTTTAATAAAATGACGTGTCTAATAACTGTAATTCCTCCAGATGTAGAACCTGCCGAACCTCCGATGAAGAACAAAGAGAAGAAAATAAGTGTGGTTACGGTTAACCAACTTGTGTAATCTTCCATTGCCAAAGCTGTTGTAGATGCGATAGATACAACGTGGAATAATGAACTTCTGAATGAATGTTCGAAATTAAACCACGAATAGGTTTCGACGGAATAACTAGGGTAAATATTGAAAAATAATACAACAAAAACGATAAATGTAACGACAGCAAGTAAACCAACCCACCAACGGAATTCTTCATTTTTCCATACTTTTTTGAATTGTCCTTTAATCAATAAATAAATCAATGCGAAGTTTGTTCCGCCCAAAAACATCATCACGATTAATATATATTGAATAAAAATATTGTTATTCCAATACATCAAACCTTCATTCTTAGTAGAAAAACCTGCCGTTGCAATCACACTCATCGAATGATTTGCAGCATCAAATAAATTCATTCCACCAAAATAAAGCAACATCGCAAAAAAAGCAGTTAAGCCTAAATAAACTAACCAAAGGTTTTTTGCTGTTTCTGTAATTCGAGGGTGAATTTTATCCGTATAAATTCCAGGCGCTTCTGCCATAAAAAGCTGTCGACCACCAATTCCAAGAAACGGTAAAATCGCAATCGTCAAAACGATAATCCCCATACCACCAATCCAATTGGTTGTACTTCGCCAAAATAATATACTTTTTGGGAGACTTTCTACATCATCATAAATTGATGTCCCAGTCGCTGTATAACCAGAAACGGTTTCGTAAATAATGTTGACAAAACTAAAATTTTCATTGATGATATGATCGTTTGGTAGAAATATTAACGAGGTAACATAGGGTAAACACCCCGAAAGAATCAAGAAAAGCCATCCGACACAAACCACGATATAACCTTCGCGTTTGTTGATGTGTTTTCTTCTGTCACGCGTAAAATACATCATTGCAGCTCCCGACAATCCCACTAAACTCCCCGAAACTAAAAAAGGGTAGAGTAGATGATCATTAAAATAAATGCTGACACATGTTGCAATAAACATAAAGAGCGCATTTAATAGTAATAAAACACCCGAAAGATTCAGGATTACTTTGATGTTAAGTGATTTCATTATTTAAAATATTTGGTCACTTTTGGAATTAAATTCGCTTGACTAAAAACAACGACGTGATCTTTTGGTTCGATAATGAAATCTTTTGTTGGAATAAATCCATCATTTCTGCGAACAATTCCAGCAATAATAGCACCTTCTTTAAACGGAAAATCGCTTACTTTTTTGAATGCGATTTCAGAATTTTCGTGAATACGGAATTCTAAAACTTCAGCATCTAAATCAGAAATTCCTGTTACATCCATCACAGAACCTTGTCGAATATAACGGAAAATACTATCTGCGGTTAAGAGTTTTTTATTGATAAAAGCGTTAATTCCAACTTCTTGACTAAGATGTATATAGTCGATATTTTCGACCAAAGCAATTGTTTTTTTAACGCCTTTTGATTTTGCCAAAAGACATGACATAATATTCGTTTCCGAACTTCCTGTCACAGCGATAAAAGCATCCGAATCAGAAATACCTTCTTCCAATAACAATTCTCCATCTCGACCATCACCATTGATAATCAAAATGTTATTTAAATCGTCAGCTAAATCAAAAGCTTTGTTTCGATTGATTTCTAATAACTTAACATTGTGCTTGTTATCTTTTAAAAGTTTGGCAACTTTGACACCAATACTTCCTCCTCCTAAAACAATTACATTTTTGAAATATTCTTGTTTCTTTCCAAGGATTTTATAAACTTCTAAAATTCCAGCTTTTTTGACAATAAAATAAACGTGATCATCTATTCTAAATTCAGTTTCGGCTTCGGGAATAATGGTTTGATATTCGCCACGTTCGTTGCTACGAATTATTGCAATTGGCATCAAAAGATTGTCTTCGCCACCTTTCGTCGTCAAATACATGTCTTTGTACTGCTTGTCCAAAATTTTACAATCCGCATCCAAAACAGTTCCAACCATAAAAAGTTGACCATTTGCAAAGGGATGCATCGCATTGAAAGCAGATTGTTGAACAAGAGAATAAATCTCATCAGCCGCTAATTTCTCAGGACTAATTAATGCATCAATTCCCATTCCTTGAACCCAAAATTGATTTTCTTTGTAAAGAAATTCAGGATTCGAAATTCGAGCTAATGTGCGTTTTGCCCCTAAATCTTTCGCAATCGAAGCACTTGTAAGGTTTGTGTTTTGAAGATGAGTGACCGATATAAAAATATCTGTATCATCAATTCCAACTTCTCGCAAAGCCTTGAAAGAAGTGATATCACCACGATAAGCCATTACATCTAACGAGTTTTCGATCATCAACAACTTGTCCTTGTCCATGTCCATGATGACGATGTCGTTCATTTCATTAGAAAGTAATTTAGCCAAATGAAAACCAACTTCTCCAGCACCTCCGATTAATATTTTCATGAAAGAAATTTAGGATAAAACTATTTTGACGTTTCTTTTTGTCCCATTAACATTAGGAACGATTTCAAGAATTCGTCTATATCACCGTTCATTACAGCATCCACATTACCTGTTTCAGTTCCTGTTCTGACGTCTTTTACCAATTTGTATGGATGCATCACATAATTACGAATTTGAGAACCCCATTCGATTTTCATCTTATTTGCCTCGATCTCATTACGTGCAGCCATTTTTTTCTCTAACTCAATCTTATACAATTCAGATTTTAACATCTCCATTGCACGTTCGCGATTGGCTAACTGAGAACGTTCAACCTGACAAACAACTACAATCCCAGTTGGTTTGTGCGTTAACTGAACTTTAGTTTCTACCTTATTTACATTTTGCCCTCCAGCTCCTCCAGAACGAGACGTTTGTAATTCGATATCAGCAGGATTGATTTCAATCTCGATTGTATCATCCACAATTGGGGAAACATAAACCGAAACGAAACTTGTGTGACGCTTTGCATTACTATCAAAAGGCGAAATACGCACCAAACGATGCACACCATTTTCTCCTTTTAGATAACCAAAAGCAAATTCGCCATCAACTTCTAATGTTACCGTTTTTACACCTGTAACATCACCCGCTTGATAGTTTAATTCTTTTACTTTATATCCATGTTTTTCGGCCCACATCAAATACATACGCAACAACATAGAAGCCCAATCACAAGATTCTGTACCTCCAGCTCCCGCAGTAATTTGAAGAATTGCACCAAGATTATCTCCTTCTTCTGAAAGCATATTCTTGAATTCTATATCTTCTAAAAGCTTAGCAACAACAGTATATTGTTCCATAACTTCTTCGTCACTTACCTCGCCTTCGCGGTTAAATTCTACTAAAACTTCGACATCATTTACTGCATTTGCAATCGTTTGGTATTCATCAATCCATTTCTTTTTACCACGTAAAACTTTCATAAAAGCTTCGGCTTCTTTCGGGTTGTTCCAAAATTCAGGTGAAGCAGCGTGTTCTTCTTCATTTTGAACTTCGATTTCTTTTTGTTCGATTTCCAAATATTCGTGCAAATCTTGTGTACGTTTTTGGATGTCTTTTAGTAATTCGTTGTTAAACATAATTGCAAATGTATAAAAATAGGGGATTTTATGAACACGAGGTTAAGCATTAATCACTTTATCATCTTTTCCGTTCCAAGAAAGAATTTTATAAGTAAAACCGTCTTCCGTTTTAATTTCTTGGTCTTTCAGCATCAAAAAAGTATCGTCCCAATCACCATCATCATAACTAATTACCCAGAATAATTGGTTGAACAACAAACCTTCCAAAATATACAAAAGTTCCTCAACAGAATCTACTTCGTAAGTTGTAAAAGGAAAAGAAGATTTGATCCAAATCTTATCATCATCCGAAGTCTGAATATAAAGATCACCAAAAGTCGATTTGTATTCATTCTCGATATGGAATTCTAATAATTCGGTATCTTTTTTGTGAAGCCCTGTAAAATCTGGAATTGCTTCAATGATTTGATTGTATATTTTGATTGAAAAATCGTTCATCTTTCTAAAATTAGCTTGCAAAAATAAACGATATTATCTAATTCTGACACGATATTTATGTTCAATAAATCGAAAAAAGTTAAATAATTTGTATTCAAAATCATAACCATAGTCAACAGAAGGATCTAAATCTATACTTACTGCATACAAATCTGGATTATATGTCATTGGTTGCATATGTCGTTGATTCCAAATCATCACATATTGGCGATTTTTTTGTTCGTAATATTCTTTTGAATAATATTCTTTGGGTAATGCAGTTGTTTTTAAATAAATATCATATTGAGGATCAAATACAACAATATCATAACCGCCATCTTCATTCGGCTCGAATTTTAATGAATTCTCATCTTTATTCGGCACTGAATTTTGTGTGGATTGATTGGTTGTACAAGCAAAAAATAGGAGAGAAACGCTGAAGAATAAAAATAGCTTTTTCATAATTTTTTAATTTGATTAAATATATTGAAAAATAACGATATTAAGTGTTTATATCTACATTTACACTTATATTCTAATAATTTAGAATTACATGAATAGTAGTTCTGAAATATAAATGTTTATTTCATATTATTTATATATATATCTAAGAGACATTGAAAAATTATCATCATGAAATTTATTAATTTAATATTTTATAAGATATAATTTTGGTATAAATATAAAGTTTAAGTTAAAAATGTAACTTTATAGCAATAGTTCTTAAAGTTATCCCGAGATTGTATCCGATAGCAGATTCTAACTCTGTTATCTAAAATATATATGACAAATCACTTTATAGGAATAGGAAAATATATTCCAACTGAAAAAATATCAAATCATTTTTTTGAAGAACATCAATTTTTTAATGAACAAGGAGAAATTTTAGATCAAAATAATGCTACAATTTCGCATAAATTAAAACAAATAACAGGAATAGAAGAACGTCGATATGCCAGAAAAGATCAAGTAACATCAGACTTAGGCTATATGGCAGCTGCTTCAGCCATCACAAATGCAAATATCGACGCAGAAACTATTGATTATATTATATTCGCTCATAATTTTGGAGATGTAAAACACGATACGATTCAGTCTGATATGGTGCCAAGTCTTGCTGCAAGAGTAAAAAATTTATTGAAAATTCAAAATCCTTATTGTGTTGCTTACGATGTTATTTTTGGTTGTCCAGGTTGGGTAGAAGGTGTTATACAAGCCAATGCATTTATAAAAGCTGGATTAGCAAAAAGATGTTTGGTAATTGGTGCTGAAACTCTTTCGAGAGTAGTAGATGAACACGACCGAGATACAATGATATATGCAGATGGCGCTGGTGCAGCAATATTAGAAGCTTCTACAAACAATAAAGGAATACAAGCCCATTTATCTGCCTCTTATGCAAACGAAGAAAAAGATTATCTGTTTTTTGGAAAATCGTATAATTCAGAAAAATGTCCGAATACCAAATACATCAAAATGTATGGTAGAAAAATCTATGAGTTTGCTTTATCCAAAGTACCTTTAGCAATGAAAAAATGTGTTGATGATAGCTCATATAATATTGACGATATCAGTAAAATAGTGATTCATCAAGCCAACGAAAAAATGGACGAAGCAATCGTAAAACGCTTTTATAGTTTATATGATCAAGATGTGCCAAAAAATATTATGCCAATGAATATTCATAAACTTGGCAATAGTAGTGTGGCAACAATTCCAATTCTTTTGAAAATGATTATGGATAATGATTTAGAAAATCACCAGATAAATGAAGGCGATGTGGTATTATTTGCATCTGTTGGCGCAGGCATGAATATAAACACGTTTATTTACCAATTTTAACGATATCAATCATGATAAGTTCTAATCACAATTAGATTAGAACTTTTTATCATATAGAATTCTCTAGAAATTAATACCATTTAATTCATTAAAACTTATTACCTTTGCAACGTACTTAAGAAGATATTTTGTCTTAATAGTTTACAATTGTATTCTTTATTTTACTTTTTTTAATTCACTAATTGACCTAGTCAATATAATTTTAACTTCTGTTTTCTAAAACGTATACTTGTAAGTTTTACTACATTATAATATAAATGTTGTCGGATAATTAATTCATGTTTTCTTAGGTTTTATCAGTATTAAAAACAAAAAATCTATACAAACATTTATGGCAGATTCTACATCTAAAAAAGAAAATAGCAAAAAGAAAGCTTTAAAAAAATTAGAAAAATTAAACAAAAGAGAGAATAGAAAAGAGAATAACAACAAAGGAAAATCATTAGAAGATATGATTGTCTATGTTGATGTACTTGGTAATTTTACAGATGTACCACCTCATTTACAAGACAAAGAAGCCGATTTGCTGAATAATAAAAGATTTGAATCTGATAACAGAGATGTTTTTATAGAAGGTATGGTTGATATCTACAACGATTCAAAAGGTTTTGGTTTTATTAAAGTACCAGCTTCTAACGATAAAATCTTCTTCCACTTCAAAGAATCAAAAGAATTACTTAAAGTAGGAGATCAAGTACAGTTCAAAAAAGAAATGTCTGAAAAAGGATTCAGAGCAATTCAAATATCAAAAAAATAAATTAATTAAATATACAACTATGCAAGAAGGAACAGTAAAATTCTTCAACGAATCAAAAGGGTTTGGTTTTATCTCTAACGCAAACGGAGGTGAAGATGTTTTTGTACATGTTTCTGGATTAATTGACAAAGTAAATGAAAATGATCAAGTTACTTTTGATATTGAAAAAGGAAAAAAAGGTCTTATGGCTGTTAATGTAAAAAGAAAATAAAAAAATAATCCTTATATAAGGATTCTTTTTTTTGAACTATATTTAATTTCTAAAAGAGTATTTATGTACACAATATTACATAATTCGCGTTGCGGAAAAAGTAGAGATGCAGTAAAGGTTTTGGAAGAGTCTGGAAAAGATTTTGAAATAAGAGAATATTTGAAAGAGCCTTTGACGAAAGATGAATTGAGAACTATTTTAACAAGACTAAATCTAAAACCAATTGATATAGTAAGGACAAATGAAGAAGATTGGAAAATAAATTTTAAAGGAAATGAACTTTCTGATGATGAAATTTTGAATGCTTTGGTTGAATATCCAAAATTGATTCAACGTCCAATAGTGACAGATGGAAAAAGTGGAATAGTAGGTCGTCCAAAAGAATTGGTAGAAAATTTTATTAAATAAAAATGGTTTGATAATTGTAAGTATTTCTAAGACTAAACATAAAAAGCTATGAAAATTTTAGATGCATTAACAAAAAATCAAACGGAGAAAGGAACTAAAATAGGTTTATTAACAACAGCCGCTACAACGGGAGTAACGGTAGCTAAATTTTTGGGAAAACGTTCAATATATGGAATAATTGGTGGAGTAGCCGTAACATTGGCTGCAGAATATATCCGAAAAAAATATGAAAAGAAAGTTGAAGCTGAAAACGAAACTATTTTAGAGAATAAATAAAAAAAGAGTTTTGAAAAAAACTCTTTTTTGTATTATATATTTTTGTTTTGTTCTTCTGCATCACCAACCATATTTCGAACAATTCCTGGATTCGAATGTTTTTTCTTCATTTTCAAATTCAAGAATTCGACTAAAACAGAGAAGCCCATGGCAAAATAAATGTATCCTTTCGAAATGTGTTGATCAAACCCTTCTGCTAATAACGAAACGCCGATTAATAATAAGAATGATAAAGCCAACATTTTAACCGTTGGATGATCGTTCACAAATTTAGAAACCGCACTTGCTGAAAGCATCATAACTGCAACAGCAATAATTACAGCCGCAATCATAACCTCAATATGTTCTGCCATACCAACTGCTGTAATTACAGAATCTAATGAGAAAACAATATCTAAAATTAAGATTTGTACGATAGTTCCTGCAAAAGAATGGACTTTCACTTTTCCTCCGGTTTCTTCAACACCTTCTATTTTGTGGTGAATTTCTACAGTCGATTTATAAAT
The DNA here is from genome assembly GCF_002333005.1 of Empedobacter sp. UBA2044. Classification (NCBI taxonomy): domain Bacteria; kingdom Pseudomonadati; phylum Bacteroidota; class Flavobacteriia; order Flavobacteriales; family Weeksellaceae; genus Empedobacter; species Empedobacter sp. UBA2044. The sequence goes on along the minus strand of NZ_DDBA01000028.1, from coordinate 143,948 downwards.
CAAGAATAATCCTCCGATTAGTAAAATCAAATCTCGACCAGAGATTGCTAATTTTTCTAACCATTCGGTTGAAGTAATGCCAATCCATTCGCCAATATTGAATAGAGGAGTGGTAAGACTCATGACCCAACTTAGTGAGAATAAAAGGATAACACGTGTAAACATGGCTAAAAATAAACCAAGCTGTTGTGCTTTCTTTTGTTGATGTGCAGGCAATTTTCCTGACAAAATAGAAATAAAAACAATATTATCAATCCCTAAAACGATTTCTAACATTGTTAATGTAAATAATGCAACTAATGCATCTGGTTGTAAAAAAATACTAAAATCCATCGATTAATTTTGAAGTTTCGAAAATACAACGAAGAATAAGAATTAAAGTTTGAGTAATAATTATTTAATGTTAATTTAATATTAGAACTTATACAAAATTATTTACAGATTAAATCAATCAAATCGTTTTAGCAATATAGAATTAAACTTTACTTTTGCGAAAAAGACTTAGAATGATTTCAAAAGTTCAACTTCGGTTGCAGTTTCTCGTACTTCTTTGGGGATTTACAGGAGTTTTCGGAAAATTAGTTACAATGAGTGCGTTGTCAATGGTTTGGTATCGTGTTCTTATTGGGGCTATTGCTGTTTTTATTTATATGAAGTTCAGAAAAATGGATTTCAAGGTAACTAAAAACGAATTGTTGAAATTACTTGCTATCGGTGGAATTGTAGGAATACATTGGTTTACATTTTATTTGTCGATTAAACTTTCTAATATCTCAATTGCGTTGAGTACGTTGTCGATGGGCGCGCTTTTTAGTGCGATTTTAGAACCTATTTTTTTTAAACGAAAAATTAATCTGCTCGAAATAATTCTTGCTATAATCGTTTCCACTTGTGTAGCTGTTATTTTTAATGCATCACCAGAAGATTATAAATTGGGAATTATCATTGGTATTTTGTGTAGTTTTCTATCGGCATTATTTGCAGTTCTTAATTCGAGATTACCAAAGTCAATCAAACCAACTAAAGTTACTTTATACGAAATGATTGGTGGAGTTATCACACTTTCGGTGGTAATGATTCTTTTTCAGCCAGAAGCTATTTCTGAAGTTGTAAATATAAGTTGGTCAAACTTAGGATGGTTGACTTTGCTTGGCGTCATTTTTACAGCTTTTGCACAAATAGAATCAGTTGATTTGCTGAAACATGTTAGTGCTTTTACGTTGATGTTGAACGTAAATTTAGAACCAGTTTATGGCATCATTTTGGCAAGTCTTATTTTTGGAGATTCAGAACATATGAATCCTATATTTTATATTGCTACAGGGGTAATGGTACTTTCTATCATTATGAACGGAATATTAAAAACAAGATTTTCTAAATAATTTATTGTCAAAAAGACGCATTTGTTTTAAAGAATGCTTATCATTTAATATCTTTGCTTCAATTGAAAAGTAAACCATAATCACATGATACACTCTATTATTACAGGTGTTGGGCATTATGTTCCCGAAAGAGTTGTTACAAACTTTGATTTAGCTGAAGTGATGGATACCAATGACGAATGGATTCAGGAACGTACAGGGATTGTCGAAAGAAGACATATCGAGCCAGGTTCTAAGATTTCGTCTACAGATTTGGGAGTTATTGCGGCTAAAAATGCGTTAGAAGATGCAGGAATCACTGCTCAAGATATTGATTTTATATTATTTGCGACTTTATCTCCCGATTATTATTTTCCTGGAAATGGTGTATTGGTGCAAAAAGAGTTAGGTTGTCGTACAATTGGGGCAATGGATATTCGTAACCAGTGTTCTGGCTTTGTATATGCGTTATCAACGGCTGATGCTTTTATAAAAGCAGGAGTTTACAAAAATATTTTGGTGATTGGAGCAGAAGTGCACTCATTCGGATTGGATATGTCGGATGAAGGTCGTGGCGTTTCAGTAATTTTTGGAGATGGAGCAGGAGCAGTAATTGTTTCGGCAACGGAAGAAGAAGGACGTGGAATTTTATCGACTAATTTACATTCTGAAGGTGAATTTGCCGAAGAATTAGCAGTTACTTTCCCTGGAACAAAAACAGGTTGGTCAGACGAATTATTGAAAGAAGGTAATACGTTAACTAAAAAAGAGATTTATCCATATATGAATGGGAACTATGTTTTCAAGCATGCGGTAACTCGTTTTCCAGAATCAATTATCGAAGCTTTATCGACTGCGAATAAAAAGCCAGAAGATTTAGATTTATTTATTCCACATCAGGCGAATTTGCGTATTTCTCAATTTGTACAAAAACAATTGGGATTACCAGATGAGAAAGTTTATAACAATATTATGCGTTACGGAAATACTACGGCAGCATCTATTCCTATTGCATTGAGTGAAGCAAAACAAGAAGGTAAAATCAAAAAAGGTGACTTAGTAATGATGACTGCTTTTGGAGCAGGATTTACATGGGGCTCTGTTTTGATGAACTGGTAAGTAAGTTTGAATTTAGATTTACAAATTTAGAATATAAAAAAAACCTTCACTTTTTAGTGAGGGTTTTTTGGTTATATTTGATTGATTTAAAAAATTATTAATGAAATATTTATTGATTCTCATAATTGGTTTAATGAGTTGTTCGCAACATAAAATATCAAAAAATGTAAAGGATCAAGATTATATCTTTTTTCTCCATAATAAATATTTAGAAACGCATAACGATGGAGATTATGATACAGTCTATAAAACTAAAATTGAGTATTCTAAAGTTTTGAATTCATTCAAGAAAGACGGTTTTATTGTGATTAGTGAGAAAAGAAAGCCGAAAACAGACGGAATAAAATATGCAAAAAAGGTTGTTAAGCAAATTGATAGTTTGATTAATACAGGTGTTAAACCTAATCATATTACGGTTGTAGGAACTTCGAAAGGTGGTTACATTGCGCAATATGTATCAACTTTTAAAAATAATCCTCAAATCAACTATGTATTTATTGGTTCGTTTCAAGAAAGTGATTTAGAAGAAATGCCTGATATAAAATTTTCTGGAAATGTTTTAACCATTTACGAGAAGTCTGATGCATTTGGCGTTTCAGCTATAAAACGTAAAGAAAATTCAACCAATAAAATCAATCATTTCAAAGAAATTGAATTAAATAATGGCTTAAAGCATGGTTTTCTTTATAAAGCTCTTGATGAATGGATTGAACCAAGTAAAAAATGGGCGAGGAGAAATTATGATTTTAAATAAATGATTCATTTATAATTTTTCCTAAAAATCACTCGAACTGACAATTTTTATTCAATCTGTACAAGAAATATCTTATACAAAAAAAGGTTAGACTCTAAAAAAAATAGAATCTAACCCAAGTTTATTTTGTTACTTAAATACTATAAGAAATGGTGATATTAAGATTTCCTTACTTCAATTTTTTAGCAACATACATTTTTTCTGCTAATTGAACAGCTTTGTACGCATCAACAACACCGCCTGTTACAGAAATATCTGTTAAAGCAGGATTTTTGTTGACAGATTCTAACAATATTTGTTTGATATCTGTTGCAGTTAATTTAGGATAATGTGCCCAAACCAAAGCCGCAACTCCTGCTACAACTGGAGAAGCCATAGAAGTTCCGCTTTCATTTTTGTATTCCCCATCTTTATTAGGAACAGTAGAATATATTTCATTTCCTGGCGCAAAAACATCTACAGACTTTTTACCAAAATTAGAAAAACTTGCTCTTAAATTGTCATTATCCATTGTATTTGCTCCAACTGTAATTACGTTTTTAGAAACTTCTACACCTTTGTCGTCATAAACGGTAGGGAAGTGAATTTCGTCATCAATATTTACGTTTTCATTTCCTGCAGCTTTAATCAATAAAAGACCTTTTTTCTCAGCATATTTAAATGCATCCCAAACAATTTGTTTATCAGGAGAATAAGCTTTTCCAAAAGACATATTTAAGATTTTTGCTCCATTATCTGCTGCATAACGAATGGCATTCGCAACATCTTTATCACGTTCGTCTCCATTTGGAACTGTACGAACTGACATGATTTTTACATAACCATTTCCAGCGATTCCATCCATTCCAATTCCGTTACCAGATTTTGCTGCAATAATTCCAGAAACGTGTGTTCCGTGCATAGAATCAGGGCCATCTACATCATTATTTCCGTAAAAACGTTCTGATTTATCAGCATAATTATCACCAACAATTGGACGAGGATCTAATTCTGTATTCAAGTTAATTTCAACTTGTTCTTTGTAGTATTTTGTTCCTTCTGAAATTTCATTTCCAACTTCTGTTAAGAAATCTTTCATTGATTTTCCTTCCCAAGCTTCTTTCGGAACCATACCAAAAATAATCATCCCTTGTTGTGCTTCTTTAGAAACAGGTTTAAAAGACATCATATTTTTTTCATTCAACTCTTTTTCGCCCCATTCTTTAATCAAAGCAGGAAATGCAACTGAGAAAATATCATTCATCTGCACATATTGCGCTGCATTTTGTTTTGCTTCGGCTAATTTATTTTCGAACTCAGGTTTTATTTTTTGATATTCTTCCAATTCTTTTGGGAATTTTGTTTTGTTAGAAGCTGCATCTTTACTTTTTTCGAATAAATCGCGGTATTTTACAAAAAGACGTGTTAACTCTAATGTATCTCCATCAACATTTTTACCATCTTTTCCTCCAATAAAATTCCAACCATGAATATCATCAACATAACCATTCTTGTCATCATCAATTCCATTTCCAGCAATTTCTTTGGTGTTTGTCCAAATATTATCTTTTAAATCTGGGTGAGTAATCTCAACTCCAGAATCTAAAACACCAACAATTAACTGTGAAGGTTTACGTTTTTTTGATTCTAAAAATTGTAAAGCTTTTTGAGTATTTACACCATAAACACCACTTTCTTCTAAAGATTCGTGTTGCCAATATTTTTGATCAACTTTAGGCAATGGTAGAGCAGTTGTCGTTTCTTGTGCGAACGATGCCACACCAACAAACATGGCAACTGATATACTTAATAAGAATTTTTTCATAATTGATTTATCTATATGTCGAGAAACAACCGAAATTGTTACATCTAAAATTATCTCGAGTTTAAACGCAAAAAAGGCTCCAAAATTTGAAGCCTTTTTATAATGTTGTGTTAAATTTAAAATTATTTCAATTTACGTTGTTTGTAAATTTCTTCAGCTTTTTGTACAGCTTTGTAAGAATCTACAACACCTCCAGCAACAGAAATCTCTTTTAATTGCTCATTTTTATTAACTGTTTCCATTAAGATATTACGAATATCTTCTGCAGTTAATTTTGGATAATGTGACCAAACCAACGCTGCAACACCAGCAACAGCAGGTGAAGCCATAGAAGTTCCGTTTAAGAAACGATATTGATCAACCCCTGGATATGTTGCATAAATCTCTTGTCCTGGTCCAAAAACATCTACCGATTTTTTACCATAGTTAGAGAAACGAGCTTTTAAAGCATTTGGATCTTTAGTAGAAGCACCAACCGTAAGAACAGATTTAGAAACAACATTTCCATTTCTAAAATTAGTTGGATAATGTACATGAACATCAATATCTTCGTTGCTATTTCCAGCCGCTTTAACGATTAAAACACCTTTATCAGAAGCATATTTGAACGCATCCCAAACTAAATCTGCATCAGGAGAATAAGGTTTTCCGAAAGACATATTCAAGATTTTTGCTCCATTGTCAACTGCGTAGTAAATTGCATTTGCAACATCTTTATCGCGTTCGTCTCCATTTGGAACTGTACGAACCGACATAATTTTTACATTATTTCCTCCAGTCGTTCCTTCAGAACCGATATTATTTCCTCTTACAGCACCGATAATTCCAGCAACGTGAGTTCCGTGAGAAGATTCAGGTCCGTTAGAATCACTGTTTCCATAAAAACGCTCTTTTTTATCATTTGGATTGTCAACATCTTTACGATCAACCAAATCTAAATTTAAGTGAGAAGATAAAGCATCTCCCTTCGCAGCACGACGAGCAGCTCCTAAATAGGTATTCGAAACTTCTTTCATCGTTTTTCCAATCCATTGCTCTTCTTTCAATTCACCAAAAATCCATAAAGCTTCTAAGATTTGAGAATCTGTTGGTTGGTAATTTTTTAAAATATCTTTAGTTAATTTAGTATCTCCAAATTCAAGAACCATTTTATTTACACCACCTTCAACAGCATTCAATTTAGATTGAGCAACTTGTTGGTTATATTTTGCTTTTCCTACAGCGCTTAAATATTCTTTTTCAATTTTTTGAAATTCAGCATATTCAGTAGGATTTTTTACAATAGCTTCATGATTTTTCTTTTGATCGAAAGTTGCGTATTTAGATGATAAAGCTTTGTAAACACGTGTTAATTCAGTGGTATCATCATTGTAATTGATTCCTTTTGCTGTTCCTAAAAAAGACCATCCATGTACGTCATCAATGTAACCATTTTTGTCATCATCGATTCCGTTTCCTGGAATTTCTTTTGGATTTGACCACATATTTGCTTTCAAATCTTCGTGAAAATTTTCAACACCGCTGTCCAAAACTCCTACAATAATTGTATTTGCTTTTCTTTTGTTGTCTTTTAAGAATTGTAAAGCTTGATCAGTATTTACACCATAAACACCTGTTTGTTCTACACCTGCATGATACCATTTTTCTTTTGGTACTTCTGTTGTTTGTGCTTGAACAAACCCTAATGTAAAGGCAAATCCTAAAGCAATAAATAATTTTCTCATGTTGTTATTTTATTAAGTTTTTTAAATATACTGCGGCACTTGGTCCTTCGCTAAAAAGTAAATCTAAGATACTCAAACCTTCTATAAACTCAAATTTATCATCAAAAACTTGTGCATATTCTGGTAGGTTATACTGAGGTGCTTTTTTAGCAGAAAATTGATTTCTGAAATCATTTTCAGGATTTAAATCTTGATATGTTTCAGTTTTAGAAATCTCCAAATCTAAGCTTAATTTCTTGTTGATGAAATCAATTGTTTTTAGATTAAAATCTAAAAGAAATTTCTCTTTTTGTTCTAAAATTGGAATAATTTCATCTTCATAATATTCAAAATATGGAGAACTTTGATAAGCTGACTTTAAAGATTTGATGTGTTCTTTTTGCCAATCATATTCATAAGAAGGTTGCAAATCTTTGAACAAACGTGTTCCGTTGTGTAAAATTGGAATATTCAACATTAATTTACCATTTGCACCCAAAATATACATGCGGTTACGGTAAGTTTGCTTTTGAAAATTTTCTTGAACTTCGATATCCAAAGTTTGGCTTTTTACCATTTCTGCATAGTAATCAATCGGTCCAAAATAAAAAGCTGCAAACGTATTTTTCATTCTATTATTTTATATGGAAATGTGCATTACAAGTAGCTTATAATGCACATTTATAGTGTTGTTAATTTTATAATTTAGAGGATTTTAATCGCTCTTTTTATTAATATTTGTTCTTCTTTTTCTCTTTACGAGCTTTTACAATATCATATCCAATCCAACCAATTAAGGCAATTAGAACATAAATTCCGTAAGAAGTTTTGTCAGGATTATCATTATTAATTGATGTAAAGAAACGATTCCAAATAAATTTCTTAGGAGCAGCAGGCTCGAACATTCCGTTCATATTTGCCCAAATCATAATAGGACGACCAATAATATGATCTTCTCCAACATAACCAAAGAAACGTGCATCTAATGATTGATTTCTGTTATCACCAACCATAAAATAGTAATTTTGTTTGATTTCGTATTTATCTGTTTTTTGATCATTGATAAATACATCAAACTTACCGTTTGTAGAATCAACTCTTAATGTATTGTTTTCATAGCGACGAATAATGTTAATATATTGCGCTAAAGTCTCTTTGTTAACATCAACTACATCACCTTTTTTCGGAATGTATAAAGGTCCGTATTGATCAGGATTCCAGTTTTTGTTTACTGGAAAAATAGTGTTTGTACTATCAATTTTTCCATTTACAATATGTTCCGTTTTTTCACCTACAGGTTGTAAAATAGGTTCAACAGAAACTACATTTGCATTAGATTTCATTGCTGTAACATGAGCATCAGTCAAAGCTGCAAATTGATAAATAAATGTTCCGTCGCTTTGTTTTGCAGCATTATAATCTGTACTTATGATTCCAAAATTATCGTATAATAATTTATCACTGAAAGGAGTTTTTACAACAACTGTATAAGCATGCTGAACTTGTGCATCTTTTTTCGGAATGAATTTTTTATCGTTTACATATAAAACTCCATTACGAATCTGTACAGTTTCTCCTGGTAAACCAACTAAACGTTTTACATAAGCATCTTTACGATCGATCGCATTGTAAATAGAATCTGTAGGATAGTTGAAGACAACAATGTCGTTCGATTTTAAATCTCTCCAACCTGGAATACGCATATAAGGTAGGCGTGCTTTGTCGATAAAACCATCACGGTAAATAAATTCTGAGAATGGAATTCCGATTGGTGTCATAGGAACACGCGCTCCGTGACTTACTTTTTCTACAAATAAAGCATCACCAATTTTGATTGTATTTTCCATCGATCCTGTTGGAACAATCATTGGTTGAATAAACCAGTTATGAACCAAAGTTGCTAAAACAAGGGCAAAAATTAAGGAAGAAACAAATGTTGGTTTGCGTTTTTCTGGACCTAAATATTTTGGATTATCAGAATAATTAACCGCAAAAATGTATAAACCTAAAGTCAAAACCATAATGACTTTGTCTTTTGTTTCAATTTTTCCGTAAGAATCTCCTAAATCAACAAAGAATACTAACCAAAAAATAGGACCAACAATTGGCAAATAAAATAGAATAATCCACCATTTTGGACGATGAATAATTTCTAAACCTTTCCAGATATTTAGAAAAGGAATATAAGCTTGAATTGCTTGCTTTCCAGCATTTTTATATAATTTCCAAGTTGCAGCTCCAAAGATTATATTGGCAATAATAAAACCAATTAACCAGTAAATTAGTACATGCATAAGTTTTTGATATTTAGTATTTTAATTTAGTTCAGTTCAAGTACATCTTTCATTGTGAAAACACCTTGTTTATTCCAAATCCATTCCGCAGCAATCACGGCACCTAAGGCAAAACCTTTGCGAGAATGCGCCGTATGAGAAATCTCAATAGTATCTACATCAGAGTTATATTGTACGATATGTGTTCCGGGAACATCTTCGATTCTTTTTGCTTCAACTGGAATAATGTCTTTTGCTTTTTCGTCCATCGACCAAGAATTATATGTTGAATTGTCAATAATTCCTTCTGCAATTGTAATCGCTGTTCCAGAAGGTGCATCAAGCTTTTGTGTATGATGAATTTCTTCTAGATTAATTTGGTATTCGTTACGATATTTATTCATCATTCGAGCTAAAATAGAATTTAATTCGAAGAATAAATTAACGCCCAAACTAAAGTTAGAAGCATATAAAAAAGCGGTGTTATTTGAAATTGCTAAATGATTAATTTCTTCTTGTTTATCTAACCATCCTGTTGTTCCACAAATTGTTGCGATTTTATTTTCAAGTAATACTTTAAGGTTGTCGTAAGCGAATTCTGGTCTCGAAAATTCTATTGCAACTTCAACATTATTTAATTCTTCCGCAAGTGGAGTACGAGATATTTTAAGTACAACTTCGTGTCCGCGTTGAATTAAAATTTCTTCAATGGCTTTTCCCATTTTTCCGTATCCTATTAATGCAATTTTCATCTGTAATTTCTAAAATTTTAAGTTAAATGCCAATCCTAAAACTGGCTCTAATGTCATTTCATCTTGAATGACTGTTGGTTTGAATGACATTTCTGTGTCATTACGAACTGTGAATAAATGCGCATCTACTGTTGCATCTACAATATTTAATAAATAAGCTAATGCAGTTAAAGCGACACTATAATCGCGTTTTCGTTTGTAATCATCTTGAATAACTGCCAATTGCTCTGCAGATAAAATTCCTGTGAATTCGTTTGGTGTTCCTTCTCTTACCGCAATATAAGCTTTTCGGTATTTTTTGTACAAATTATTGTAATAAATCGTAAAACCTGTTCCTGTACCTACTAAACCAAGCGCAATAGGTGCTTTTAACCATTTTTTGTTATACAATTGTCCAGCACCAGGTAAAATAGCCGAATACAAAGAGGCTCTAATTGGACTTTTCTCCATTAATGCTTCTTTAGTTACGCTCATTGTATCGTTTACAATAACATTATTTTCGACAACGACTAAAGAATCCGTTTTAACTTGACCGAAAGCAAACGTCGAAGAGATCGTTAATCCAAGTAAGAATGCTTTAATTCTCATTTAAAAATTTTCTTAATCGTTCAAACTCATCATCAGAAGTAAAATTCAAAATTATTTTACCTTTTCCATTATTTGCACGTTTTATTTCAACTTTCGTATTCAATGAATTTGAAATAGAACTTAATGCTTCTTTGTACTGAGAAGGTAATTCATTTGTTGCTTTTTTCTCAGGTTTACCTTCTTTTATCGATTTGATTAAACGTTCTGTATCGCGAACAGATAAATTGTTTTTGACAATTTTTTCGTAAATATCAAATTGTAAATCAGTATCATCAATAGCCATTAAAGCGCGACCGTGTCCCATTGAAATCATTCCGTCACGAATTCCTGTTTGGATAATTGGGTCTAATTTTAATAAACGCAAATAATTGGTAATAGACGTTCTGTCTTTCCCAACACGTTTACTTAATTCTTCTTGTGTTAACTTGATTTCATCAATCAATTGTTGGTAAGAAAGCGCAATCTCGATCGCATCTAAATCTTGACGCTGAATATTTTCGACCAATGCCATTTCCAGCATTTCTTGGTCATTTGCTAAACGTACATAAGCTGGAATTGTTTTTTTACCAGCTAATTGTGAAGCGCGAAAACGTCTTTCACCAGAAATCAATTCATATTCACCAGTTGGTTTTTTACGAATCGTAATCGGTTGAATAACGCCTAATGTTTGAATAGACGAAACCAATTCCTCTAAAGCTTTTTTATCGAAATTAGTTCGTGGCTGCCAAGGATTCGCGGTGATTTTTTCTAAATCTATTTCCAAAATGTTTCCAACCAATTTCTTTGCACCTTCATCTTGTGCTGTTTTTACAGTTGGTTCATCCTTTAATAGAGCAGATAATCCACGTCCTAAGCGATTATTTTTGTTTGGCTTTGCCATTTTATTTAAACTGTATCGTTGTTGTTAATTAAAAATTCACGCGCTAAATTTAAGTAATTTTCTGCACCTTTACTTGCTGCGTCGTACTGAATAATTGTTTCGCCAAAACTTGGTGCTTCTGACAAACGTACATTTCGAGTAATAATTGTTTTGAAAACCATTTGCGGAAAATGATTGTTCACTTCGTCTAATACTTGATTAGAAAGGCGTAAACGCGAATCATACATCGTCAACAATAAACCTTCAATATCCAGTTCTTTGTTGTGATGTTGTTGAATTCCTTTTATCGTATTTAATAATTTTCCTAAACCTTCTAATGCAAAATATTCGCACTGAATAGGAATAATCACAGAATCTGCAGCTGTAAGCGCATTCAAAGTAATTAAACCAAGTGAAGGCGCGCAATCTATAATAATATAATCATATTGATCTTTGATTTCTGATAGCGCGTTTTTTAACATGTATTCGCGGTTCTCGTAATCTACAATCTCAATCTCGGCAGCAACTAAATCTAAATGAGCAGGCATCAAGTCTAGGTTTGGCGATTCTGATTGTAAAATAGCTTTGCTCGCAAGCACTTCATTTTCCAATACTTCATAGGTTCCAGCTTCGATTTCATCCAAATCAAAACCCAAACCAGATGTTGCATTTGCTTGCGGATCTGCGTCAATTAATAAAACTTTTTTCTCTAAAACACCTAATGAAGCGGCAAGGTTTAACGAAGTTGTCGTTTTACCAACACCACCTTTTTGGTTAGCAATAGCAATAATTTTACCCATAATTTACGTTCAAAACGATTTCAAAAATACAATATTTAACCTTGCTAAACCTTAAAGAAAAAATAAATTTTTGAATAATTGTTGAATATTTGTTTTACATCATAAAACATCAGTTCTGTAAAGCTAAATTTTAATATTATTTTATCTTTTTAACAGAATTAAAAAACTTATATTTGCGACAAGTATTTTTATAATTTTTTTAATAAAAAAAGTTGATGAGTTTTAACCTTTTATTCGAAAGCGTTGAGAATAGAAAGAGCTTTAACGCAGTAGTTTTAATGAATAGAAACGAATTTAAGAATTATTCTTTCCCCTTATTGCTTCGCAATGTATATTATGCGATACGTCTGTAATACCCTAATTTTTTTGCAAAATTTTTAGAATTATTAAACACACGTAACATTTATAAAGCATAATGAAAACTAAATACATAGATTTAATCACGCAATCATTTGACTTTCCACAAGATGAATTTGAATTAGATGGAGAGTACTTAAAATTTAATGGAATTGACCTAAAAGCTTTGGTCGAAGAACATGGAACACCATTAAAATTCACATATTTGCCTAAAATTTCGCAAAACATTCAGAAAGCGAAAGGTTGGTTCGAAAAAGCGCGTGAAGAGTTAAACTATGAGGGAACTTACAATTATTGTTATTGTACAAAAAGTTCTCACTTTCGTCACATTTTAGGTGAAGCATTAAAAAACGATATTCACATTGAGACATCTTCTGCATTTGACATTAATATTGTCGAAAATTTGATTGGAGAAGGTTTGATTACAGACGATCAATATGTTGTTTGTAACGGTTTCAAGCGTGAGGAATATGTAGAAAATATTGCTCGTTTGGTAAATAGCGGACATCGTAAAACGATTACAGTAATTGACAATTACGAGGAAGTTGATTTGTTTTCTGAGGCAATTGAAGGTGATTTTGAAATCGGAATTCGTATTGCATCGGAAGAAGAACCAAAATTTGAATTTTATACTTCTCGTTTAGGAATTGGTTACAAGGATATTGTTCCTTTTTATCAGACAATGGTAAAACCTAATGAACGCATTAAATTGAAAATGCTTCATTTCTTTATTAATACAGGAATTAAAGACAATTCGTATTATTGGAATGAGTTGACAAAATGTTTGAGAGTTTATGTAAACCTTAAAAAAGTTTGTCCAGAATTAGATAGTTTGAATATTGGTGGTGGATTCCCAATCAAAAATTCGTTGAATTTCGAATATGATTACGAATACATGGCGAAAGAAATCTTGTTGCAAATTAAAATGATTTGTGATGAAGAAGGAATTCCTGTTCCAAATATTTTTACAGAATTTGGTTCGTTTACAGTAGGAGAAAGTGGAGGAGTAGTCTACAAAATTCTTTATCAAAAGAAACAAAATGATAAAGAGTATTGGGATATGATCGATTCTTCTTTTATGACAACTTTGCCAGATGCTTGGGCAATTTCGAAACGATTTGTAATGTTGCCAATTAACCGTTGGTACGATAAGTATGAACGTGTATTATTAGGAGGTTTAACATGTGATTCTGACGATTATTACAATTCAGAACAGCATGTAAATGCCATTTATCTTCCGAAATATGATCAAGCAAAACCATTGTATATCGGTTTCTTTAATACAGGAGCATATCAAGATAATATTAGTGGTTTTGGTGGAATTAATCACTGTTTAATTCCTCAGCCCAAATATATTTTGATTGATGAAAATTATGAGGCAAAAGTATATTCTGAAGAACAAACGCATCAAGATGTGTTGAATACTTTGGGATACAAATAATTGAATTTTAAATAAATAAAATACAAATAAAATGAGTAAAGGACCAATCAGTCAGTTTATAGAACATAACTATAGACACTTTAATGCAGCTGCTTTAGTTGACGCTGCAAAAGGATATGAGCAACACTTGTTAGAAGGTGGTAAAATGTTAATTTCTTTGGGTGGAGCAATGTCTACTGCTGAATTAGGAATTTCATTAGCTGAAATGATTCGCCAAGATAAAGTGCACATCATTTCTTGTACAGGAGCAAATTTAGAAGAAGACGTAATGAATTTAGTTGCGCATTCACACTATAAAAGAATTCCAAATTACCGTGATTTAACGCCAGAGGAAGAGCGCGAATTGTTAGATACGCACTTCAATCGTGTTACAGATACTTGTATTCCAGAAGAGGAGGCTTTTCGTCGTTTACAAGAGCATTTAGAGAATGTTTGGCATGCTGCTGAAGAAAAAGGTGAGCGTTATTTACCACACGAATTTTTATATCAAGTTGTAAATTCTGGAGTTTTAGAGCAATACTACGAAATTGATCCGAAAGATTCTTGGATTGTTGCTGCAGCTGAGAAAAATTTACCTATCGTTTGTCCAGGTTGGGAAGACTCTACAACAGGAAACATTTTTGCGTCTAACGTAATCAAAGGTAATTTAAAAGCGTCTACAGTAAAATCTGGAATTGAATACATGATTTACTTAACAGAGTGGTATCGTGCTAATTCTGATGGTAAAGGTGTAGGTTTCTTCCAAATTGCTGGTGGTATCTCTGGAGATTTCCCAATTTGTGTTGTTCCAATGATGTACCAAGATTTAGAGTGGACAGATGTTCCTTTCTGGGCATATTTCTGTCAAATTTCTGATTCTACAACATCTTACGGATCTTATTCTGGAGCAGTTCCAAATGAGAAAATTACATGGGGTAAATTAGATGTTGATACGCCAAAATATATGATAGAATCTGATGCGACAATCGTAGCGCCATTGATTTTCAACTATATTTTAGGAAACTAATCAATAGAATATATTAAGCATAAAAAAAACCACTTCAATTGAAGTGGTTTTTGGTTTTATATTGTTCAGATAATTAATCTTTCATTGCTTCACCAGCTTTTCTATGTGTAAATTTTCCATAGATATGTCTTCTAGCAAAACGGCTTGGAGAGTCAGAATTTACCATTTTGATGTACGTGTTTTTAGGAACACCAAAATACTCGTAATGATTTCCATCTAAATGTTCTACTTTCAAAATTTGTTCATCCATATAAAAATCATGAATGTTAGATTTTGCAGTTGTAATCGTATATTCTTCTTTGTTTTTTTCGTGCGTTTCAGGATTAATACTTACTAAAAAGTGGTATGCTTCGATCACAACTTTACTTTTTTCTTCAGCTTCTATTTTACCTGCTTCGTCGTTGATAAATTTATCAGGATGCGCATCTTTCATCGTATTTCTGTAAATTGTTTTCAACTCTTTTAGAGTTACATTTTTATCAACTCCAAGTAATTTTCTGTGTTCTACAACGCTTTTCATAATTATAATCCATTTTTCGGAGTGCAAAAGTACGGATTATAAATCACGAAATACGTTTAATATCCATAAGTTTCGTTAAGATTATGATAAATAATTTTCTTTTTGTTGAGAATTTGATATTCAATTCCAATACTATCCTTGTTTATAGAAATCAGTTTAGCTTGCTGAATAGGTTCGTTTTCGTATTTATATAGCTTTGGATCATCAGAATTAATATTTAATGTTTCAGAAACAATATTACTATAATCTGGTCTCGCGATATTGTTTGATTTTTCTAAAATAGGAAATTTAGATTCAGAATTATAGATATAAGCACGTTTCATTGCCATAACTTTTTTCGTAACTACTATTTTATATTCATCGTTTACTTTAATGGTTTGAATTGTATTCATATTGAATAAAAAACTAATGATAGATAGAAACGGAATTGCCATTGGTAAAATGCTCAATCCAACTAAAGTAAAAAGTGAAAATCCATAAATTTTGATATAGATAATTTTCCAAAATTTAATAACGATGTAAAAGGTGAAAATAATCCAAGTCCAAGCAAGAATTTGATAGGTATATTCTCCTTTTAAATTCAAACCCATAAGGTTTAAACTCAATAAAAATAAAATGAGGAGAACTGAAGAAATGATGTAGATTTTGAGTGATTTTGGCATTTAGGTTATGATTTATTTTTTCGAATATACATTATTTATATGATTTAATCGTTTTGTGTAAAATGAATTATCTCGAATATTTTTGTAATTTTAAACAAGCTAACAACAAACAAAATAAGTATGAAATTGAAAGACGTTCCTGAATTGAAAAACTCTATCTTAGATCTTCCTTCAAAGGAAAAAGATAAACTTCTTTTGCGTCTTATCAATAAAGATGAAACTTTAGTAGAACATTTGCATTTTCAATTATTAGAGGGTGAAAATGATTTGCAAGATCGTGTAAAAAATATTTATGAAAAGATTGATTTGCAGTTTGAAAAGTCTCATCACTTAATTAATCATATTAACATAAATAGAAGTCATCGTCAATTGTTGTTGACGTTAAAAACATTGAGTGGAATTGTGAATTATCATGTTCAAATTACGAAAGATAAAGTGTCAGAATTTGAATTGAGAAAATATATCATTCAAGAATCTTTTAGTCGTTATCCTTATCTTTTTGAAACTTATACAACAGGAGATAATGCAGAAAAATTATACAATTATCAACACGGGAGATTGAAATTGATTTTTTCTATTTTTGAAAAATTTCATGAAGATTTAAAATTCGATTATTTAAACGATGTTGATGAAATTAATAATTTTTTAACAAAAACTCCTATAAATTTTAAGTCTCAATAGTTCTTTTAAACAAAAGGTTGCTTATGTAATATTGTGTAAAATAATAATTAATTATGCTATAATAGCTTTATTTTTAATTTGTTTGGTCTATTTTTTGTTTGGATTTAAGATGTGAATTAACAAATTATTAATTTAATTAATTGTTAAATATCGAAAAAAGTATAGTTAGTTCTGTGTAAACCGAACTAACTATTTTATATTTGCATGGTTTTGTAGATTATACAATTATGAATATAAAAAATCAAGCATGTAATTTGGATCTTTTTTGCAGCTTTAGTGCTTTTTTGGAGAGAACTTATGGTTTTCCTCCACTGACGGCTAAGTTGCAAGCATACATGATTTTAGAATCAGATGAGGAGGGATTTACTTTCGAAGAACTTCTTGAGATTTTTAATGTTAGTAAAAGTTCCTTATCAAACTCTATTAACTACTTACTATCGATGAAACACATCGAGTACATAAATAAAATTAACTCTAGAAAAAGATATTTTAGATTAAATTTTAATTATTTGACAGAGAAATTAGATTTTTTATTTGAAATGATTTCTCAAGATATAGTTTATACAAATCGAATAAAAGAACATAAACTAGCGAATAATACGCTTTCTAAAAATGTTGAAAATAGAGTAGTTGATATCTATTTGGAACATCTTAATCAAACAAAAGTGATATTAGACGAAACAATACAAAAAATAAATAAAATTCAACTAGAAAATAAGTAAAAGTAATATGAAAAACGTTAACGTTATAATGGTTGGTGCTTTGGCAATAGCTTTGAGTTCTTGTGGAAAGAAAGACAATGCTGCTGCTCAACAAGCACAAGGTCCAACACCTTATCCGGTAGTTGATGTGCCTACGAAAGTGGTGACGAGTTATGATGAATACCCTGCAAATATTCAAGGTATCGTAAATAATGATGTTCGTGCAAAAATCCAAGGATACATTACAGAAGTTTATGTTGATGAAGGTCAATATGTACAAGCTGGTCAACCTTTGTTCAAATTAGAGACAAATGTTTTAACTCAAAATGCGGATGCTTTAAAATCTGGTGTTGGTGCAGCGCAAGCTAATGTAAAAGCGGCTCAGGCTAATGTAAGTGCAGCGCAAGCGGCAGTGCAAGCAGCTCAGGTAGAGGTAAACAAATTAACTCCTTTGGTACAAAAAAACATTATTAGTAATGTACAATTAGAAACTGCAAAAGCTAATCTAGCAAAAGCACAAGCGAGTTACAATCAAGCTGTAGCTGCTAAGTCTCAAGCGCAGGCTGGTGTTACTCAAGCTCAATCAAATTACAAAGGAGCTCAAGCAAATGTAGATTATTCTGTTGTTAGAGCACCTATTAGTGGAGTAGTTGGTTCTATTAATTCTCGTCAAGGGACATTAGTTGGCCCTACGGATCAAACTCCAATTACTACAGTTTCAAATACAAGTAGAGTATATGCTTATTTCTCTATGAATGAGAAAGAATATTTAAACTTTATTTCTAAATCAGAAGGAGCTACTTTAAAAGATAAATTAAATAAAATTCCAGCAGTAGAATTAGTACTAGCTAATGGAGATGTTTATCCTGAGAAAGGTAAAATACAAACTGTAACTGGTCAAATTAATCCAACAACAGGAACAATCGATTTCCGTGTTACGTTTAACAACGAGGCTAAGCTTTTGGCAAATGGTAACTCAGGACGTATTCGTGTTCCAAAAACTTATGTTGATGTATTGGTTGTACCAGAAGCTGCAACATTTGAACAGCAAGGTATGACTTATGTTTACAAAGTAACAAAAGATACAGCTTATGCAACTCCAATTACTGTTGTAGAAAGAGCGAACAATATGGCAGTTGTAAAAGACGGAGTGAAGAAAGGTGATAAAGTTGTTGCACAAGGTGTAGGTAAATTACGTGATAAAACAGCTGTTAAACCAACTCCAGCAAACTTTGATCAAATAGTAGAATCTACAAAAACGGTATTCTAAATTGTAAATAGATATGTTAAAAAAGTTTATTGAAAGACCCGTACTATCTACGGTAATTTCTATCCTTATATTGATATTGGGGGTACTGGGGCTTATATCGCTTCCTGTAACCCAATATCCAGATATTGCACCTTCTACTGTAAAAATTTCAGCTTCGTATCCCGGAGCGAATGCAAAGACAGTAATGGAGTCTGTAATTATTCCGATAGAGGAACAGGTGAACGGGGTTGAAGGAATGGATTATATTTCTTCTACTGCCTCTAATAACGGTTCTGCTTCTATCGATGTTGTATTTAAACCAGGTGTAGATGGAGATATCGCACAGGTAAACGTACAAAACCGTGTAGCACGTGCTACACCATTATTACCATCGGAGGTAACTCGTTCTGGGGTTGTGACACAAAAACAACAGACATCAGCATTGATGTTTACTTCGTTTAGTTCAAAAAACCCTAAATATGATGAGATTTATCTTCAGAATTATTTGAACATCAACATTATTCCAGCCTTAAAACGTGTAAACGGTGTAGGGGATGCAACTGTGTTTGGTGCGATGACTTATTCTATGCGTATTTGGTTAGATCCTTCTCGTATGGCAAGTTATGGTTTAGTTCCTTCTGAAGTTTCTGCAGCCTTATCTCAAGAATCTCTTGAAGCTGCTGCTGGTTCGTTAGGAGAAAACTCTGGACAATCATTCCAATATACAATTACATATTCTGGACGATACAAGACAGAAGATCAATATCGTAATATTGTTATTAAATCTTTACCAAACGGACAGGTTCTAAGATTAAAAGATGTAGCAAATGTAGAATTTGGAGCACAATCTTATGCTGGACGTTCTGCAATGAATGGAGATCCTTCTGCTGTATTTGCTGTTTATCAAACACCAGGATCTAATGCACAAGAAATTATTGTAAACTTGAGAGCTGAGTTAGAAAAAGCTTCTAAATTATTACCAGAAGGAGTTTCTTACACCATCTTAATGGATACAAATACATTCTTAGATGCGTCTATTTCTAAAGTTGTTCACACAATGATAGAGGCGTTTATCTTAGTATTTATTGTTGTATATATTTTCTTACAAGATTTCCGTTCTACATTAGTACCATTGATTGCGGTACCAGTGTCTATTATTGGTACATTCTTTTTCCTTAATTTGGCAGGATTCTCGTTAAACTTATTAACGTTATTTGCCTTAGTACTCGCCATTGGTATTGTGGTGGATGATGCCATTGTTGTTGTGGAAGCCGTGCATGCTCGAATGGAGTCTCATCACGAAGCTCCTATGGATGCAACAAAAAATGCGATGGATGAAATTTCTGGAGCAATCGTTTCGATTACATTAGTAATGTGTGCGGTGTTCGTACCAGTAACATTTATCTCAGGACCAACCGGAGTATTCTACAAACAATTTGGTATTACTTTAATTGTTGCCATTTTAATTTCGGCATTAAATGCCTTGACATTATCTCCAGCATTGTGTGCTTTATTCTTAAAACCACATCAAGAAGGAGAGCAAAAACGTAACTTTATTCAGCGATTCTTTGATGCTTTCAATGCTTCATTTGATCGTATGACACATAAATATGGTAATTCATTCAAATTTTTAATTAAACACAAATGGATTTCATTCTTATTGATTATTGTAAGTGGTTTAGGAATTTGGGGTGTTGGAAAGATGATGCCAACAGGTTTCGTACCAACTGAAGATAATGGGTTTATTATTGGTAATATCGAGTTACCAGCGGGTGCTTCTATGGACCGTGTATATGAAGTTGAAAAAGAATTCCAGAAAAAAATTGAAAAAATTCCTGGATTAGATAAAGCAACAATTATCTCGGGTAACTCTATTATTTCTGGAGCTGGTTCTAACTATGGTATGATGTTCATTAAATTGAAGCCATTCGAAGAACGTACAACAGATGCTTTATCAGTACAATCAATCATTGGACAATTATTTGGTGCTGCAGCTCAAATTCCTGATGCTCAAATGATTTTCTTCCAACCACCATCAATTCCAGGTTTTGGTATGTCTTCTGGTTTCGAGTTGAAATTATTAGATAAAACAGGTGGAGATATTGCTGATTTTGATAAAGTTGCAAAGGAATATATTGGTGCTTTAATGCAACGTCCAGAAATTATGTATGCTCAAACATCTTTAAACACAGGTTTTCCTCAATACGAAATCGATGTTAATATTGAAAGAGCAAAACAATCTGGTGTTTCAGTAAGTTCTATTTTCTCAACTTTACAAGGATATATTGGAGGATTATATGCAGCTGACTTTACACGTTTTGGTAAACAATACCGTGTGTACATTCAAGCTTCACCAGATGATCGTATCAATGAAACAAGCTTAAATAAAATGTTCGTGAAAACGGATGCAGGTTCAATGACACCAGTTTCACAATTTGTGACTTTAAAACGTGTGTATGGTCCTAACTCTGTTAACCGTTTCAACTTATTTACATCAGCTAATATTACAGGAGCAGTAAAACCAGGATTCTCTACAGGTGATGCGATTACAGCAATTAATCAAGTTTCTGAACAAACATTATCTACTTCTTATAGTACTGACTTTACAGGTCTTACTCGTGAGGAGATTAATTCAGGTTCTCAAACAGCAATGATTTTTGCTTTATGTATCGTATTCGTGTACTTTATCTTATCTGCACAATATGAATCTTATGTTTTACCATTCGCAGTATTATTATCTGTTCCTTGTGGTATGATGGGGGCGTATTTATCTCAATGGTTAGCTGGATTAGAAAATAATATCTATTTCCAAATTGCCTTAATCATGTTGGTTGGGTTACTCGCTAAAAATGCCATTTTGATTGTAGAGTTCGCTTTACAAAGACGTGTACACGGAATGTCAATTGTTCAGGCAGCTATAGATGGAGCTAAAGCTCGTTTACGTCCAATTTTGATGACATCTTTTGCCTTTATTTTAGGATTAATGCCATTAGTATTTGCAACAGGTGTATCATCTGCTGGTAACCGTTCTGTAGCTACTGGAGCAGCATTTGGTTTATTGGTAGGTACAATTTTAGGTTTATTTGTTATTCCAGTATTGTTTGTTGTTTTCCAAACATTACAAGAAAAAGTTAAACCAGTTAAATTTGATCGTCCACAAGAAGAAATTGAACATAATAATTCAATCTAAAAATGAAAAAGTACAGAATATTTAATATTACTTTAATCGCAGCTGGATTGTTTGCTGTTCAGTCTTGTTTCGTAGCAAAAGATTATCATCGTCCTGAAGCTGTTGTAAATGAAGCAAATTTCAGAACAGATGTTATTGCAAAAGACAGTGCAAGTGTTGCAACTGTTTCTTGGAAACAAATTTTTACAGACACTCAATTACAAGCTTTGATTAATCAAGGTTTACAAAATAATTTAGATATACGTTCAGCACTGCAAAATATTGCAGTTGCTGAGGCGTATGCTAAACAAGGTAAAGCAGGTTATTTACCAACTTTATCTGTAGGTCCGAAATATACGTTTACAGAAAACTCTCGTAATACTCAATTTGGTGCATTGATGTCAAAACGTGCACAAAGTCAATACGAAGTTTCAGGGAACTTAAGTTGGGAAGCAGATATTTGGGGTAAAATTAGAAGTAATCAACGTGCATCTGCAGCAACTTATTTGCAAACTGTAGAAGCACACAAAGCGGTAAAAACGCAAATTGTTGCATCTATTGCAAATGCATATTACAACTTATTGGCTTTAGATGAGCAAAAAAGAATTTTAGATAAAACTTTAATCAACCGCGAGCAAAGTTTAGAAACAACGAAAGCTTTGAAAGAAGCTGGGAATGTAACAGAAGTTGCAGTTAACCAAACAGAAGCGCAATTGTTCAATGTGAAATCATTATTGGTTGACGTTGAAAATGGAATTAAGATGAATGAAAATGTGATGAGTATTTTGTTAGGAACAAATCCTCAATCTATTAATCGTACAAACTTAGCTTCTCAAAAAATTGACGAAAAATTATCTGTTGGTGTTCCAGCTCAATTATTAGAAAATCGTCCTGATATCAAAGCTGCAGAGTTTGGATTGATGAACGCTTTTGAGAATGTTAACGTTGCGAATGCAAGTTTTTATCCTTCTCTTTCTATTACTGCAACAGGTGGTGTACAAGGAATTGATATTGATAAATTATTTAGTGCGCAATCTTTATTTGCAACGGTGATCGGTAGCTTAACTCAACCTTTGTTACAACAACGTAAATTGCGTACGCAAAAAGAAGTTGCTTTAGCAAATCAAGAAAATGCTTTGATTAATTATAAAAGCAAAATCTTAAATGCAAGTAAAGAGGTTTCTGATGCGTTATACACATACGATGCAGCAACGAAGAAAGCTGAATATAAACAAAAAGAATATCAATTATACAATCAAGCAATTACCTATTCTGAAGAATTGTTAAACTACGGTATGGCAAACTATTTAGAAGTAATTACAGCAAGAGACAATGGGTTGAATGCTGAATTGAATGTTGTTGATGCGAAATTATCATCTTTATCATCAATGGTCGAATTATATCGCGCTGTTGGAGGTGGATGGCAATAAGCAATTCTAATCTTAAGAAAAAAACCTCTCAAATATTTGAGAGGTTTTTTATACTTCTATTTCTCTAAAACTTCGCAATGAATAATATTGTGAGAAGTTCCTACAAATTCTATTAACCAATTTTCAGTAGTTTCTTCAATTCGATTTTCATCTTTCCAAATTAGATAATCAAATGAAATTGGAATCGAAACAAATTTACTTTTTGGATGAGAAGCAAGTTCACTCAAATCTTCTTCAATTTTTTGTTCCATTTCAAATAAATCTTTTGGTTTTGATTTATGAAAACTATAATAATCAATCGCGATTAATTCTAATATAATTTTGTCGTTTGTAAATGTTTGCGCAAAATCGTAAATCGTTTGAAAAACATCGTTCAAGGTATGTTTGTGAAACAAATGATGCTGCTCAAAATATTGTCCTAATCCCATCAAATAATCGAAAATAGAATACTTTTGACTAATATATTTCAGCGTTTCTGGCGTTCTTGGTTTGTTCCAATAAATCTCCAGAGCATTTTCTAAAGCAGTAATATTTTCTAAATCATTTTCACTTAAAAAATCACTTTTTATAATTTGATAAGGCGGCATTGGATCAAAATGGTAACCATAGTTTTCATATTTTTGACGAACTGGAGTCCCTTTCAGAAATTTCAGAAAACCTAATTGCAATTCTGGTGGATATAGTTTAAAGGTTTCTTCGAAACTAAATTTCAAATCATCAATATATTCCAAAGGTAAACCAACAATTAAATCTAAATGCATCTCAATACGATCTTTCAATTGATTGATAACATTTGACGTTTTTTCAAAATTTTGCTTGCGCGAAACTTCTCGATTACTTTGTTGATTAACGGTTTGAATTCCGATTTCGAAACGGAAAAGATTTTTTGGAACATTTTCGTTGATGAATTTTATAATATCAGGATGAACAATATCTGCTGTAATCTCGAACTGAAAAACATTTCCTTCACGATAATGATCCAAAATAAATTGAAACAATTCGATCGTAAAATCACGTTTTATATTAAATGTTCGATCCAAAAACTTAATTGTTTTTCCATGCTTCATCAAATACAACAAATTTTCTTTAATGGTTTCCATCGGCAAATAGCGCATTTTATTGTCTAAACTTGCTAAACAAAACTCACATTTATAAGGACATCCACGAGAAGTTTCGATGTAACAAACCTTCTTTTCCAAATCCGCTGGATTATCGTATTGATAAGGATTTCGACCTTTTAATCGATTAATATCAAATTGAATATTTTGTGCATTGAAAACAACTTTGTTCTCTTTTTTGTAAACTAAATTCGGTACATTTTCTATTGCGGGATAATTTGCTGCAAATTCCTCGAACGGAATTTCTCCTTCACCTACAATGATATAGTCGATATAATCATTTGCAATCACATCATCATATTCGTAACTAACTTCTGGTCCACCCAACAAAATTTTAGTTTCAGGAGAAATTTGTTTGATTCGTTTACAAACTTCTAACGTCTGCGTAATATTCCAAATGTAGCAACTAAAACAGATAATATTGTATTTAACGCATTTTTCTGCAACTTCATCAAAGTCAGATTTAATCGTAAATTCTTTCCAAAAAATATTTCCATGATGATGATTTAAATCGTACAAAATACGAATTGCCAAATTGAGGTGAATATATTTTGCGTTTAAAGTCGTTAATAAAATTGATGATTGCATAATTTGTAATTGATTTGCAAAAATAATAATTAAAAACCTATCGCTGTACCGCCCAAAGAAACACTTGTTTTGTTATATTTTGTAGGCGTTTTTTTCTTTTTCACTTTGATTGAAAAAATAACAGGTTCTAATGGTAATTCGTTCTTTGTTTCAAATTCACTAATTTTCATGACTTTGTCTAAACCTTTTGTAATTTCTCCAAAAACTGTAAAATCATGATCTAAACGAGGCTGTCCGCCATTTTTTAAATATTCAGCGCGTTGTTCTGCTGTAAATTTGATTCCTTTTTTAGTTTCCAAATCATCTAATTCTTTCGCTGTAATTTTTTTTCCTACAACAAAATAAATTTGATTGTAATAAGAAGCTTTTTCTTTATTTCCATCTCGACCAGCACCTAAAGCTCCCATTTTATGAAAAGCTTTCGGATTAAATTCTGGCGCTAAACGAATCGGTTTTTGCTCTGGATGTTCGGCTTCTCGCGCCAAAATAGGATCATCTAATTCGCCTCCTTGAATGACGAAATCTTTCACAACTCTGTTAAATTGTGCATTTGTATAAGTTCCTTTATTAATCTCACTCAAAATCAAATCGCGATGTTTGGGAGTGAAATCATATAACATTACATCAAATTTTCCGTAATTAGTTTTGAATTTTAAAGTATAGGTTTGCGCAGAAACAAAACTCGAAATTGAAAATCCAATTCCGAGAGCAATATTTTTTAATAATCGATGATTCATTGTAAATTTTCTTGTTCTAAAGATAACAACAAATATAGAAATCTGAATGATTTTAAGCTAAATTCATAATCATAATTAAACTTCCAACACCAATAATTACCCATAAAATAATCGCCATTAATAACGGTTTGTAGCCGATATTTTTCATCATTTTGAATGATAAACTTGTGCCGATTAAGAATAATGTAAGCGTAAGAGCAGCTTTAGATAGATCGATAATAATTGGACTAAATTGATGGACAAAAGGTACATAGGTATTCACACAAATAGCGATTAAAAATAGACCAATAAACCACGGAATATTAATTTTTGATGTGTTGTTTTTGAAAAACAATAAGGTTAAAAACGATAATGGAATAATCCAAAGTGCGCGAGCTAATTTCACTGTTGTAGCGATTTGTAAAGCTTCTTCTCCGTATTTACTTGCTGCTCCAACGACAGAACTTGTGTCGTGAATTGCGATAGCGCACCATAAACCAAATTCGTGTTGAGATAAGTTGAATAAATGTCCAAGCGGTGGGAAAATCAATAATGCAATTGAGTTTAATGTGAAAACTACTGCTAAAGCAACCGAAATTTGATTGGGTTTTGCTTTTGTAATTGGCGCGATTGCAGCGATTGCACTTCCTCCGCAAATTGCTGTTCCAGCGGAAATTAGGTAGCCTGTAGCTTTTTCAATTTTGAAGAGTTTGGTAAATAAAAATCCTAAAATCATCAACGTAGAAATACTTACAACGGTGAATACAATTCCTTCTTTTCCTGCTTGTATAGCCGAAAAAATATTCATTCCGAATCCTAAACCTACCACAGCAACTTTCAGTAAAGTGTTTGATACTTTTCGTGATTGTACTTCGTATGGATTTCCAAATATTTGCGCAACAACAAATCCTAAAACTAATGCGATAGGAGAGCTTATAAAAGGCATTAAACATAGAAATGCACAAATTAAAAAGATAACTTTTTGTGTAGTGAATTGTTGAAATAAGCCTTTTTCTGAATGTATAATTTTCATGATTTGAATAATTTTATGGTACAAATTTCTTGTACTTATTATTCAAAAAGAAATGATAAAAAGTAATCTATTATTACTTTAAGTTATAACTATTGCAAAAATTAATAAACAAATTCACCAATTTAGATTGATCACCTTCTGGAATGATAAAATTGAAATTACGTTCTATCACAAGGTTTTTAATGTCAATAATAGTTAAAGTTTGATTTTTAAGTTCTTGTAAAATAGATTGAATTGATAAAAACGCTAAAGCATCAGAATGTAACACATACGATTTTATACTTTCTGTACTTCCCAATTGAATTTCGATATTGAGTTCATTTAGCTTTATATTTTTCGATTTTAAAGCTAAATCAATGGTTTCTAAAGTTCCAGAACCAGGTTCCCGAAAAACCAACGGAATGTTCTTTAAATCATCTAATTTGATATTATTTTTGGTAAAAATAGAATGATTTTGACGAGAAACTAACACAATTTCATCTTTCATAAACGGAAAATAATGAAACGTTCTATTTTTGATTTGAGCTTCAATTAAACCGACATCGATTTTATGATTTCCTAATAATTCTTCAATTCTTTCCGAATTTTGAATCACCAAACTCAACTGAATTTCAGGAAATCTTTTTCGAAATTCTGCCAAAATAGGAGGTAATACATATTGCGCAATTGTCGTACTTGCACCCAAACGTAAAATTCCTTTTTGTTTTTCTTGTAATTGCCCAATTTCAAATTCCATTTTTTGATAAACAGAAAAAATTTCTTCTGTATATTTTAATAGAATTTCACCAGCTTTGGTCAATTTTATTTTCGTCCCATTTCGTTCAAATAACTTAATGTTAAGATTTAATTCAATTTCTTTAATGTGTTTTGTAACAGCTGGTTGTGTTATGTTTAATTCGTTTGCTGCTTTCGTGAAATTCAATCGTTTAGCAACCGTATCAAAAACTTTTAATCTAAAATCGAACATAAGAAATTATTGAAATAAGCTTAAATTGTATTGCTTTACCAAATCCAAAATCATATGATATCCAGCTGCGGAATTCCCATGTTCGTCAAGTGCAGGACTGAAAACGCCGATACCAATTTTGTTTGGAACGGAAACGGTAATTCCGCCACCAACGCCAGATTTACTTGGTAAACCAACGGTGCGTGAATATTTGCCACTAAATTCATACATTCCAGCAGTCAACATTTGAGATTGAATTAACTGTGAGATTTCTGGATTTTTATACGTTGTATCACCATCAAAACGTGTGCATTGATGCGCAAAGAAATAACCAATTTTAGCTAAATCTTCGGCAGTTACTTCGATAGAACATTGTTTGAAATAGTTGTTCAACTTTTCTTCATCACCTTCAATCAAGCCATTATTTTTCATCAAATAAAACATTCCACGATTTTTGTGTCCCGTTTCTTTTTCAGAATTATAAACGGATTTGCTATAATCTATCGAATTATTTTTGGTGATGTAGCGAACCATTTCAAGGATTTTTTTGAAAGGAATTTCACCTTCACCATCAATCATAGAAGTTGTTAAAATCGCACCAGCATTCATCATTGGATTCAGAGGTTTTCCTGTCGTTTCAAGGTTTGCGTAATGATTAAATGGTTTATCTGTTCCGAAATAACCCATTTTAGAAAATACATTTTTCTCCCCTTTTTCTGTAACAGCAATCATCAACGCAATGATTTTAGAAATACTTTGAATTGTAAATTTTTGATTGATATCGCCAACATTTATCACTTTACCATTTTCATTAACTACAGAAAAAGCAATTTTATCCGCTTGCATTTTTCCTAATTCTGGAATATAATCGGCAACTTTTCCTTCTTTGTAAAAAGCTTTATTTCTCTCAAGAATATCGTTTAATGTTTTTTCATTAATCTGTAAACTTCTCGAACTATTTTTTGACATATTTTGTCCATAAACAGTTTGATTAATTGGATTAAAACATGTTAAAGTAAGACTTAGAAGTAATGTTGAGAATGTATATCGTTTCATTTTATTTGATGTAAAACACAAACTTAAAAAATATTTGGTTGATTCGCCGAGATAAAATAGTTTTATATAAAATGTAGAATCTAAAATTTATAAAAAAATGAAATATTTCGTCCTATTGTTATCGAGTTTGTCTTTTGCGCAAACCTATCAAGTGATTAATGAGGAAAATTCGTCTGTTAGTTACCGAGGTTTGGCTTTTCAGGATGCAAAAACGTTTATTGTTTCTGGCTCAAAAAATACAATTGGTAAAACGATAGATGGTGGTAAAACATTTAGTTGGATTAACCCGAAAGTTGTTGAAAATAGAGATTTTAGAGATGTAGAAGTTTTAGGAAAAGATAACTATTTAGCTTTAGGAATTGATTCTCCTGCTTATGTTTTGCAAACGAAAGATGGCGGAAAATCATGGAATAAAGTGTATGAAAATAATGAAAAAGGTATTTTTTTAGATGCAATTTATGTGGATAAAACTTCGAAAAAGATTATTGTCTTGGGCGATCCAATGTCGCCAGATAAACCATTTGTATTAACGTCTTCGATTACTGATCCGACAAAATGGGAAGTTGCAAAATCGCTTCATGGTCAACCTTTGCGTTTAAAAAATCCGAAAGAAGCTTTTTTTGCTTCAAGTGGAAGTAATTTGTATGTAGATGCAAAGCAAACCTTGATTGTGACAGGAGGAGAGCTATCGAATTTATACTATTATACGCCAAAAGGTGGTCAAATGTATGCGTTAGAGAAAACAAAAAGTTCTACTTCTGGAATTAATGGAATGGCTTATGACGCAACAAATAATGTAGGATATTTGGTTGGTGGAGATTTTACAAAACCAGAAGATTCGAGCTATAATTTCTATAAATTTAAGTTGACAAATGGTAAAATTGCTTTTCAAGATTCATGGAAATATCCAACAGGATATAAATCTGGCGTAACAATTATTTCAAAAGATAAAGTCTTGGTTTGTGGATATTCTGGAGTGGATTATTCAGCAGATGGAGGACATAATTGGACAAATATCACAAAAGATAGTTACAATAAGTGTACAGTTTCGCCAGATAAGAAATATGTGATTTTGGTGGGGAATAAAGGAAAGATTGGAAAAGTTACGTTATAAATATTTTCTAAAATTAAAATTAGATTAGAAATTGATTTTCAATTTTATAAATATTAGTTTCTTATTAAATTTGAATAACCTAATACAATTCATAGTAAAGGGTGGTTAGTAGTTTTTTTAGTAAAAGTTCAGATATTTTTATCTGAACTTTTTTTGTTAAAATTATTCTTAAAGTTGAGAATTAATTCTTCTTATGATTTCATAATCTTTAACTTTAATAAAATTCAATCTAAAAAATATTCAAAATGAAAAGAAGTGCAAAAGCAGTTTGGAATGGTTCGGTCACAGAAGGATCAGGAACATTAACCACACAAAGTACAGTATTAGATAATACACAATATTCGTTCAAAAGTCGATTTGAAGAAGGAGTAGGAACAAACCCAGAAGAACTTCTGGCAGCGGCTCATGCAGGTTGTTTTACTATGAAAACTTCTGCATTACTTGGTGACGCAGGTTATACAGTAGAAAAATTAGAAACCGATTGTAAAATTGTTTTTGAAGGAGGAAAAGTTGTTCGATCAGAATTAAGCTTAACAGCAAAAATTCATTCGATTACAGATGAAGAATTTCAGAAAATAGCAAAAGAAGCAGAAGAAACCTGTCCGATTAGTGTTTCATTTAGTTTCGAAAAAATATTGGTTTCTGCAGTTTTAGTTGAATAAATTGTTAGAATCAAAATAAAAAATCCAACAAGTTACTTGTTGGATTTTTTTGTTATTTCAAAACAGGAATTTCGATGTAAGAATCGTGATAAATTCGTTGTGTTTGTTTCAAGAAATCTTTCGCGGTTGCTTCATAAACATTCATAAATTGTTGCGGATTGCGGTCTGCTAAAGGAAACCATGTATTCTGAACTTGAATCATAATACGATTTCCTTTCTTGAAAGTATGTCCAACATCTGGCATAGAATACGTTACATTTGTTTTCTGATTAGGAACCATTGCTTCAGGCTTTTCAAAACTATTTCGGTATTTTCCTCGCATAATTTCGGCACGAATCAAATTTTGATATCCAGCCATCAATTTTCCGTTATATTTTGGTGTATCTTCAGGAAAAACATCAATCAATTTTACTACATAATCAGCATCTGTTCCTGTTGATGAAACAAATAAATGATTGATAATTGGACCTGTAATTGTCATATCTTCCGTTAAAATATCGGTTTGATAAACCATAACATCAGGACGAGTTGACGCAAATCGTTGATCATCGACCATATATTCTCGTGGACGACTTTCTAAAACACCACCTTGATATGGAACAGGATTATTTGGATCTGCTACATATTCATCAAAACTTGTATTATTAGTCTGTTGAAAAGATATTTTTCCGTTGGCTTGCAAATACATTTTCTGAGTTGTCACATTCTTTGGTGGCCAAGTATCAAACTGTTTCCATTCGTTAGAACCTGTGATAAAGATTTGCGCTTCTGTCGGTTTGAAATTTCCTTTATCTTTTAAATAATAATTGAAAAAAGGTAATTCAATTTGTTGCTGATAATATTCACCTGTTGGCGTTCCAAACTGCATATCGCCAAACGTATCGGCTTTAGAGCGAACCCAACCACCATGAAACCATGGTCCAGCGACCAAAATATTTGTCGCATTCGGATTTTGCTTTTCAATTGCTTTATAAGTTTCAAAAGCACCATAAACATCCTCTGCGTCAAAGAAACCACCAACCGTCATCACAGCAGGTTTCACATTGGTAAGATGTGGCAAAGGATTTCTATCTTGCCAAAATTGATCATAATCAGGATGTGCAAACAAATCATTGTAGAATTTGATATTATCTTGAAAATATTTATCCTTCAATTCCTTTACAGATCCACCTTCTAAATAAAAACGGTAATTATCTTTGATTGGATATTCTAATGATTTTGGACCTTTATCTGGCGTAATTGGTTGCGGACGTTTTACACCAAATGACGACATAAATTTGAAAGAATCATTCAGAAATAATACACCATTGTGATGAAAATCGTCGCCTAAAAACCAATTCGTAACTGGTGCTTGTGGCGAAACAGCTTTCAAGGTTGGATGCGAATTAACTAAACTCATTGTTGAATAAAAACCAGGATAAGAAATTCCATAGATTCCAGCTTTTTGGTTGTAATTTTTCATGTTTTTTGCCAACCATTCCAATGTGTCGTACGTATCTGTACTTTCGTCAATCGCTTTTTTATTTTTCGTTTTATTAACAGGTCGTACATCTTCAAATTCACCCTCGCTCATCCATTTTCCTCTCACATCTTGGTAGACGAATATAAATCCTTCACGCATTTCTGCAGGGAAATTGCCAAGCGATTTTTTATACTCATTTGCTCCGTAAGGCGCAGCTGTATAAGGTGTTCGATGAAGTAAAACAGGATATTTCTTGGTTTGATCTTTTGGCGTATAAATAGCCGTAAACAATTTCGTTCCATCTCGCATCGGA
This sequence comes from Empedobacter sp. UBA2044, assembly GCF_002333005.1. Classification (NCBI taxonomy): domain Bacteria; kingdom Pseudomonadati; phylum Bacteroidota; class Flavobacteriia; order Flavobacteriales; family Weeksellaceae; genus Empedobacter; species Empedobacter sp. UBA2044. Next base: position 111,711 of record NZ_DDBA01000028.1, on the reverse strand, counting down.
ATCAATTGTTCGGTCTTTTCATAATGCTCTCTAACATAGGCAGAATCTGCTTTTGCATCTTGCGCATAGCTAATTCCACTCATCAAAATAAGACTAAGTAGAGTTGCTTTTTGAGTAAATTTTTTCACGTATTTATCAATTTTACAATACTATAAATGTAAAAAACTTTTATTTTTTTAAAGTATAAATCGAATTATTTTCTACAAATGATTTCAATATCGATAAAGTTTTAATTATTTTTTATGAATTCGAAAATTCGAACACTTTTTTTGATTAAATTAGTTAGCCAAAATCAATTGAAATGAAGTTAACTGCAAAAGCAACAATTCAAATTCAGAAATCTAAAAATGAAGTTTTTGATGCGATTGTTAATCCAAATAAAATGAATCAATATTTTATCGCTTCTTCTACAGGTGCTATCGAAACTGGAAAAATTGTTGAATGGAAATTCCCTGAGTTTGATGATATTTTTCCTGTAATGGGAGGCGATTTAAAACAAGATGAATACATTTCTTTTGATTGGAGCGGTGGAGTTGATGATATGTTGGTGGAGATTTTTCTCGAAATAGGAGAAAATGATTCGACAATTGTTAAAGTCATTGAACATGAAATGAATGATGATGAAGCTGGAATTAAGCAATTGATGGGACAAACAGAAGGTTGGGCTAATTTCTTGGCTTGTCTGAAAGCTTATCTCGAATACGGAATTAATTTGCGCAAAGGTGCTTTTGATTTTATGAAACCTTAAAAATCAACAAAAGACATACGTATGATCACAATTGAAACAATAATAAATGCTCCAATAGATCAAGTTTGGAAAGCTTTTAATTCTCCTGAAGATATTGTAAAATGGAATCAAGCTTCTGATGATTGGCATTGTCCGAAAGCAGAAAATGATTTGCAAGTTGGAGGAAAACTAAACAGTACGATGGCTGCAAAAGATGGTAGTTTTCAATTCGAATTTGAAGCTAAATATGACGAAATCATTCCAAATAAATTTATTCGTTACTACATTGCAGATGGTCGCAAGGTTGAAATAAATTTTCATGAAGAGAATAATTTAACCAAAATCACAGAAAAATTTGAACCAGAAAGTCAAAATTCTACTGAAATGCAAAAACAAGGTTGGCAAGCTATTTTGAATAGGTTCAAAAATTATGTTGAATCAAAACGCTAAAAATAGTAGAAGATGGATGAAAATAAATCAAAAATGGTCAAATGGTTTCCGTTGATAAATGTTGTGGAAAGTTTGCAAAAAGCGTTGGAAATGGGATGGAAATCTATTCATGAGATTAAAAATAAAGAAGGAAATCTTCAATTTGCAATTGTAGAAGATCCTGCTGGAGCTGTTTTTGGATTAGCAAATGCTTAAAATATGAAAAAAGTATCGTTTACAGAAGTTATTTATGCGCGGCCCAAGCATGTGCATAAAGTAATGATTGCGCCAGATTCGTATAAAATTTGGACGAAACCGTTTAGTGAAACTTCAGATTTTAAAGGAGATTGGTCCGAAGGTTCTCATGTTTATTTCACTTATGAGACCGAGAAAGGTTCGGCTGCGATGATTGCTACTATAGATGAAAATATTGTAGGAAAATCAATCAAAATGCGTCATATAGGAAAGCTGAACGAAGATGGTCAAGAGATTTTTGATGGACCAGAAATTGATGCGTGGAAAAATACAGAAGAAACGTATAAATTGGAAGATGTAGAAGGTCACACACGATTAACCTGTTCGGTAGAAATAGATGATCAGGTTTTTCCAGAAGCTCAAGTCAGAGAAATGTGGATAAATGCACTGCGCAAGTTAAAAGAAATTTGCGAGGATTAATGATGATGACAGATAATTTCACAACTATTGATGAATATATTCTTGGGTTTGATCAAACTAAACAGGAGATTTTAGAAAACATAAGAAAAATTATTCACGAAACTGTACCACAAGCAACAGAAACGATTAATTATAAAATGCCAACATTTCGTTTGAATGGAAATGTTATTCATTTTGCGATGTTTAAAAATCATGTAGTAATTTATCCTGGAGCTGAAACAATCGAACATTTTATAAATGATTTGACCGATTATAAAACATCAAAAGGAGCAATACAACTTCCCTTGGATAAAGCTTTACCGAAGAAATTGTTAAAGGAAATTGTGTTGTATAAAGTTAATTTGATGAAAGATCTAAAAACTGGAGAATGGACAAAATACAATGCAAATTCGACGGAAGCGAATGAGACAATTCAACAAGTTGTAAATGAAACAGAACTTATAAAAGAGTTTAAATGGGGTGGAGATATTTACACGTTCAACAAGAAAAATGTGTTAGCATTTAGTGGCTTCAAAAATCATTTTGCGTTGTGGTTTCAAAATGGTGTTTTCTTGAAAGATCCATACAAAGTTTTGGTGAACGCAAATGAAGAAAAAACGAAAGCTTTGCGTCAATGGCGATTTAATTCTGCCGATGAAATTGATGTCGAAAAAGTAAGAGAATATGTCTTAGAAGCGATTCAATTAGTGAAAGATGGAAAAGAAATAAAACCTCAAAAATCTACGCCAAAAGAAGTTGATGGAATTTTGAAAGATGTTTTAAATCAAGATGATAAGTTATTTACTTCATTTAAAGCTTTAATTAATGGAAAACAAAAAGAATACATTGAATATATTGATGAAGCAAAACAAGAGAAAACGAAAATTTCTCGCATCGAAAAAATAAAACCTATGATTATGGAAGGCAAAGGTTTGAATGATAAATACCGAAAATAATGCAATACGAAGTCGCAAATTTAGAAGAATACTTAACGTCAATTCCAGTAGAAAGAAAAGAAGCTGTTGAGAAATTAATTAAAATTTTGGCGGATAATTTACCCGCTGGTTTCGAGTTGCAGTTGAGCTATGGTCATCTTGGGTTTGTTGTGCCGCATTCACTTTATCCGAATGGTTATCATTGCGATCCGAAATCGCCGTTGCCGTTTATCAATATCGCTTCTCAAAAGAATTTTATTGCGTTATATCACATGGGAATTTATATGGACGACAAATTGCTGAATTGGTTTGTTGGTGAATATCCAAAATACTCGAAACGTAAATTAGATATGGGAAAAAGTTGTATTCGTTTCAAAAAAGTGGAAGATATTCCGTTCAAATTAATCGAAGAATTAGCGCAAAAAATTACGCCACAACAATGGATAGAAAATTATGAAAAAGTACTACTTACTCGAAAAAAATAAATCATGTCACAAATCGATAAATTTTTAAAAAAATTAGAAAAAAATAATAACCGCGAATGGTTTACAGAACATAAAGTTGAATTTGATACAGCGAAAGCTGAAGCAGATTCAATTTTCAATGTGATTTACCAAGAATTAAGTAAAAAGGAAGAATTAGAACCGCTTAAAATTTATAGAATTTATAGAGATGTTCGTTTTTCTCATGATAAAACTCCTTATAAAACTCATTTTTCTGCGCAAACAGGTCGCAAAAAGCCACTTAATAGAGGTGGGTATTATTTCCATATTCAACCGAATCATAATTTTATAGGTGTTGGTTTTTGGGGACCAGAGCGCGATGATTTGCTTCGTATTAGAAAAGATATTGAAGTTTCGGATGAATTAGCGAAGATTCTTCAATCCAAAACAATTATGAATGAGTTTGGAGAAATGCAAGGAGAAGAAGTGAAATCTGCTCCAAAAGGTTTTTCGAAAGATCATGAGCGAATTGAATTGTTGCGTAAAAAGCAATATTTATTTATCAAGAATTTCACGGATGAAGAAGTTTTAGCAAAAGATTTTCCGCAGAAAGTGGCGAAATCAATTCAGGTTCTTCAACCATTTTTGAATTATATGACAGAGGTTTTAACAACCGATGAAAATGGTCAACCATTATATTAAAAAAATAATCACAAAAAAACACTATATTATGGCTAAAGTACACGCTTACTTAAATTTTAACGGAGATTGCGAAAAGGCATTTCAGTTTTATGAAACTGTTTTTGAAACGCAAAATATTGGGATGTATAAAATGGTAGATATGCCGCCAAATCCAGAATTTCAGATTCCAGAAAGTGCAAAGGATAAAGTTTCGCATGTGGCATTGTTTATTAATGAAACAACAATGTTAATGGGTTCTGATATTATTGAAGAATTTGGACATCAATACAAAGCTGGAAATAATAATTACATTATGCTTGATGTTGATAATCCCGCAGAAGCGCATCAATTATATGATCGTCTTTCGGTAAATGCAAAATCGTTAGAAATGCCTTTGGCTGAGCAGTTTTTTGCTGAGCTTTATGCGTCTTTTATTGATCAATTTGGAACACCTTGGATGATTCATTTCGAAGGAAATAAAGCGCATTCGATGTAAAATATAGTTTAAGAATAAAACATAAAACCTCTCAACTTGAGAGGTTTTTGTTTACTATACATTTACGTTCGTTGCTTGTAACATAAGTTGATGAAGATCTGTATTTTTTACAAATGGCTTCAACAAATCACTTCCTGGTCCATACATAGCTAATTCTACATAATCGCCCGAGTGATCCATACTTATCCAACCTACATTGTTGTGTTTTTTCTGAATTTCAGAGAAAAATTTGAACGGAAGCTTTTTGAAATTATATAATCCTTCTTCTTTATCCAAACCTTTGTAAAAATCTAACATATGTTTTGCTTCATCATCAGTTAAACTAAAACCATTTGTTTCGACAATCCAATCTTTGATTTCTTGTATATTAAAATCTTCGTGAATTTCATTCAAAATATGTTCGTTGGTATATTTATAATTAACAATACTTTCAAATTTTTTGTTTACATCAGCTCCATAAATAGTTCCTGGATTTGCATTTCCGTGATCAGTTGTGATGATAACTAACGTATTTCCATCCTTTTCAGCAAAATCCATTACAGTTTTGATTGTTTCATCAAATGCAATTTGATCATTTATTAATCCTGCAACATCATTTGCATGTGCCGCCCAATCCACTTTTCCAGCTTCTACTTGCAATACAAAACCATTTTGATGATCTTTCAAATTATCAATCGCAACCTTAGTCATTTCGGCAAGTGTAGGAATAGATTTATTTTTTGAGAGATTTTTATGATCGATTGCGTAAGGAATTGCTCCAGTATTGAAAATACCTAATAGAGATTTATTGTTTTGAGATTTTCCTAATTCCTCCTTTGTTTTCGCAATTTGATAGCCTTTATTTTTATAAATAGCATACAAATCTTTCTTGTCTTCTCTTTTGGATGAATTAAAAAACTCATCACCACCACCTAATAAAACATCAATGCCAATTTCGGCATATTTTTCAGCTATCTCTGGTTCTGCATTTCTACTTGCAGAATTTATACAAAAACCAGCTGGAGTGGCATGAGTAATAGTAACTGTAGTCACACACCCTGTTCTTTTACCCGCTTTTTTGAACTTTTGCCAAATCGGAACATGATGTTCTCCATTCGTGCTAATATTTAATACGCCATTTTTCACACGAATTCCACCTCCAAAAGCTGAACTTGCAGCAGCTGAATCGGTAACAATAGAACTTGCAGAAGCGGTGTCCATTAAAGCTCTTTTTACTTTATTTTCTTCATAAAGATTTATCCAATTACCATTTTTTCCATGCAATTGTATGTTGTACAAATTAGCCATAGCAAGAGTTCCGGAACTCATTCCATCACTTATCATAAAAATAATATTCTTTGCAGAATTTGTAGAAAGATTAGGTTTGATTTTATTTTGAGCAAATAAATCGAAAGGATTTAGAATTAAGCCTGTAGAAATTAATGCCGATCCTCTAAGAAATTTACGTCTATCCATTTTATTATTTTTGTAAATGAATAGATTATTTCTGAGAAGTGTTTTAGCTTATTGTTAAATCTTATTAATGATACAATCTAAATCCTAATTTCAGGCATATATTGGCGTGTTTATCAAACAATGCATGTACAAGCTCTTCTTCGTCATCAATTTCTTTTGCTAAACAAAAATAATATTGATCTAAAATTGTACTCAAAATTGGAGAAGGGTTTACATATCCAGATAAGGCTTTTGCTCCTGTAACATCAATAAAATATTGAAAACTTTCGTCTTCCAAATTTAAACTCATTGTATTTGCAAAATGAACAATTTTATCGGTTAGTTTTCCTTGAAAAATTTCTGCTACTTCTTCCAAACTATAGTAATAATCATCAATTTGAATTTGATTTCCTTCGCCTTCAAAAACTAAATAAATGATTTTATAATCTCTAAAATATTTATCATGATAAAGAAGATTGGTCAAACTTTCTTCGAAACCTTCAAAGCTATCAGTCGTTTTATAAACATTTGTAATCTGAAATTCTCGAGCCAAATGTTCCAAAAATTCCAATAATTGCGAATCATTTTGCTCTTCAATATCTGCTACAGATTCCAAACAAAACAATTTGAAATCATCTTCGTCTTCAGTTCGTATAATATCCTTCATCTATTTTACTATTTTTCAAAGGTAAGATGTAATTTTTAAATGATTAAAATCACGCGAACAATGATTAATATTTATTAATTTAGAATTATTCTATATAAATAAATTTAATGAAAAATAATATTGATTTACAAAATCTTGCGGAACAATTGAGTTGTCCAAATGGAGACGAAGGAATTGAAGTTGGTGAGCAAATGAATGAAAGTAATTTTGGTATGATAAAAACGACAATAGATCATTTACAATTACAAAATAAAGAACAAATATTAGAGTTAGGTCATGGAAATTGTAAGCATTTACCTTATGTATTAAATCAAGCAAAGGATTTAGAATATATTGGTTTAGAACTTTCACAGGTCATGAAAAATAGTGCTATCACGAACAATTCTGATTATTTGAATGCAAATATTAGATTTGAAATAATTATGGATGAAAGAATTCATTTTTATGAAAAACGTTTTGATAAAATTTTCACAGTGAATACAATCTATTTTTGGAAAAATCCTAAATTTTTCTTGAGTGAAATTTATAGAGTCTTGAAATTCAATGGGGAATTTGCTCTTACTTTTGCTAAAAAGGAATTTATGGAAACTTTACCTTTTACTCAATTTGGCTTCAATTTATACACAGAAGACGAAGTGATAAAACTATTGAAATCAGCTAAATTTTCTATTGAAAATAGAAAAACATTTTCAGAAAGTGTAATTAGCAAAGCTGGCGAAAAAGTTGAAAGAGAGTATAGTATAATTATTGCAAAAAAATAAAATGATTTTTATTGATAATAAACTTAATTTTTTTGAGAAAAGAATGAGTAAATAATTTCTAAAGTAGAAAGAATTAGCAGAAATTTGTATCCTTATTTCAAGAATATGAAACAACCACAAAGAGTATTCGATTTATCTCGATTTCAAGAAAAAAATACACCTAACATTTCGATTTTTAATTACAAAGAAAAAGGAGAATGGAAGGGAATTTCGACAACAGATTTTATCAATCGAGTAAATAATATTTCGAAAGGTTTGATTGCAAATGGTGTTCAACAAAATGATAAAGTTGCGTTAATCAGCGAAAATCGTTTAGAATGGAATTTAGTAGATTTTGCAATTCAGCAAATTGGAGCTGTTGTTGTGGCAATTTATCCCAATATTTCGGATAATGATTACGAATTTATTCTAAATGATGCCGAAATCAAACTTTGTTTTGTGAGCAATGATGCGTTGTATCAACGATTATTAGGAATCAAAGATCGTATTCCAAATCTTGAACAAGTTTATACATTTAATACTTATCCGCATACACCAAATTGGATTGAGCTAATTTCGAAAGGAATTTCTATTTCTGATGAGGTTTTACAAACGAAGATGGACAATGTAAAACCAACTGATTTAGCAACTCTTATTTATACTTCTGGAACAACAGGAAACCCGAAAGGCGTTATGCTTTCTCACGAAAATTTATTGGCTGATGTCAATAGTTCCGAATATTCTTTTCCTGTAAAAGCGTATGATAAAGCGTTGTCTTTTTTACCTGCTTGTCATGCGTATGAACGCGTCTTTCAATACGTGTACATCAAAATGGGATTACCAATCTATTTTGCACAATCAATGGATACGATTGGGCAAGATATGAAAGAAGTTCAACCACATATTTTTTCGGCTGTTCCACGTGTTTTAGAGAAAGTTTACGATAAAATAATGGCGACTGGAGAACAATTGACAGGAGTAAAAAGAGCTTTATTCTTTTGGGCAATTTCGTTAGGAGAACAGTATGATTTAGACGAATCAAAACTTTCTGCTTGGTATAAATTTCAATTAAACATTGCTCGAAAATTAATTTTTTCGAAATGGAAAGCGGCGCTTGGCGGTAATGTCAAAGGAATTGCATCGGGAAGTGCAACTTTACAAACTCGTTTATTAAAATTGTATTTAGCAGCCGGAATTCCAATTTACGAAGGTTATGGTTTAACAGAAGCTGGACCTTGTTTATCTGTAAATTGTATCAAACGTGGAATGAAAATCGGAACCGTTGGTATTCCTTTGATTGATATTGAGATTAAATTAGCTGAAGATGGAGAAATCTTAGCAAAAGGTAAAAATATCATGCAAGGATATTATAAAAATTCTGAGGCGACGGCTGAGGTTTTGAAAGATGGTTGGTTGTATACGGGCGATATTGGAGAATGGGTTGATGATAAATTCTTAAAAATTATCGATCGTAAAAAAGAAATGTTCAAAACTTCTGGAGGAAAATATGTTGTGCCACAACAAATTGAGAAAATTCTTTCAGAATCTAATTATATCGAACAAATTATGGTAGTTGGAGAAGGACGAAAATTCCCTGCTGCTTTGGTTATTCCTTCTTATGAAAACTGTATTGATTGGGCAAAAGCAAATGAATCTTCATTGATTAATTTACCTCGTGAAGAGTTTTTAACGCATCCAAAAATTTATGAATTGATAGGAAATGAAATCAATAAATTAAATGTCAATTTTGGAAATTGGGAAAAAATTAAAAAATTTCATTTACTGCCTTATGAATTTACAATTGAAGCTGGAGAATTAACGCCAACTTTGAAGATGAAACGTAAAATCATTTCAGAAAAATATAAAAAAGAAATTGACGGAATTTATCAATAAAAACATCAATTTTTTAGAAAAATAACGAAGCAAGATTTTTATTAATCTTGCTTTTTTCGTGAAATAAAACTGATTTATGAAAATTTTGCACCAAATTTGCACTCTTTTTTATAAAGTTTAGTATTTAAAAAATGAATAATCCTACACGAATTTTTGACTTAGCTTATCGTCAACAAGAACTTTACCCCAATCATAATATGTTTGCAAGTAAAATTGATGGCGAATGGAAGTTTACAAAACCAGCCGAATTTATTGCGCAAACAAGAGAAATTTCGAAAGGTTTATTAGCTCTGGGAGTTAAACCTGGCGATCGAGTAGGACTTGTGTGCGAAAGCCGCTATGAATGGCATGTGATTGATTTTGCAATTCAGCAAATTGGTGCGGTTGTGGTAGCGATTTATCCAAATATTACAGATTTTGAATATCAATTTATCTTCAATGATGCCGAAATACAATTGTGTATTGTAAGTACAAAAAATTTGTATGAACGTATCAATAATATGTTTGGGACAATTTATAGTTTAGAATATGTTTTTGCAATTAATGAGTTCCCAGATTCTAGAAATTGGTCAGAATTAAAAGAAATTGGAAAAGATATAACAGACGAATATGTAAATAATCTTAGTTCAATTGTTCGAAATTCAGATTTAGCAACTTTAATTTATACGTCTGGAACAACAGGAAAACCGAAAGGTGTAATGTTGTCTCATAATAATTTTGTTTCGAATTTTATTGCGGCAAAAGAAATTGTTGTGTTAGAAGAAGGAACAAGAGGTTTGACTTTTTTACCGCCTTGTCATACATACGAAAGAACTGTAATTTATACCTATTTATATATTGGTGTAACGGTTTATTTCGCCGAAGGTTTTGAAAAAATTGGTGATAATATCAATGAAGTACAACCTCATATCATGACTGCTGTTCCTCGAGTGATGGAAAAAGTTTATGAGAAAATCCTAAAAACAGGTAGCGCTTTAACAGGAAAAAAACGAAAAGTTTTTGATTGGGCGATTAATATTGCTTCTCAATATGAACCTGATGCGAAGAAACGATCTTTGGTGTATAATGTGAAGTTAGCTTTAGCTCGAAAATTAGTTTTGAATAAATTTTATGAAGCGTTAGGAGGTAATTTCAAATATATTATTTCGGGAAGTGCTTCGTTGCAAGGTAAAATTGCGCGTGTTTTTATGGCGGCTGGATTACCATTTTTTGAAGGATATGGAATGACGGAAACTTCGCCTTTAATCACTGTAAATAATCCGCATAAATTAGGTGTTCGAATAGGGACTGTGGGTTCACCAATAAAAGATGTTAAGGTAAAATTAGCCGAAGATGGAGAAATTTTGGTTCAAGGTCCTAATGTGATGATGGTCTATTATAAAAATCAAAAAGCGACCGATGAGGTCATTATTGATGGATGGTTGCACACAGGTGATATTGGAGTTTGGGAGGAAGGAGAAGGTCATTTCTTGAAAATCATTGATCGTAAAAAGGAAATGTTCAAAATTTCTGGTGGAAAATATGTTGTTCCTCAACCAATTGAAACAAAACTTGTCGAATCAAATTTTATTGAGCAAGCAATGGTTGTTGGTGATGCGCAAAAATTTGCGTCAGCTTTTATTGTTCCGAATTATGCAAATCTGAAAGAATGGGCAAAAGAAAATGCACCTGAAATTAGTAATCTTTCTCGCGATGAATTCATAGCATCTACAGAAGTTCATAAAGTAATTAATCAAGAAGTTCGTAAAGCAAATCAGTTTTTTGGAAATTGGGAACAGATTAAGAAACCAGCAATTTTAGCGCATGAATTTACGATTGAAGGTGAAGAATTAACTCCAACTTTGAAATTAAAACGTAAAGTTATTCTAAAGAAATATCAGAAAGAATTCGAAGAAATTTATAAATAAAAAAATCCCTCAATTCATAATGAGTTGAGGGATTTTTTTATGGATTCATTCTTTCGTTAGTATAACCACGAATCACAGTATAATCTACTTTTTCAATACTATCCATAAAAGAAGCGTTATCGGTATATATAATAAAATCTACTTTCTCTTAGCTATTTCCATGAGTTTCAAATTCATTATAAAGTGAATTAACTTGAAGTTTACCATTATTCTCTCTTAAGAATAATTCAAAAAATGAATCATTTTCTCCTTTTGGAATAAAATAATTAGTTGGTAAATGTTTACAATCACAATTATCAGTGCTTAAATAATAGTGTCCAGAACATTGTAATTCATATAATTTAATATCTCCAATTATATAAGACTTTTTAAAATCAGAACTGCAAGAGTAAAATAATAAGAGAAATAAAATTAGATATTTCATAATTGTAATAGTTATGACGAATATAATTCTTTTTAAGTTGAAGATAAAATTTTTGAAAAACTCATCATTTTACGCTATTTTCGACGAATTCTTTTCAAAATTACAAAACTATAAGTACGCTATGGAAGCAACCAGAATTTTTGATTTACCAAAACGTCAGCTGGAAAAGTTTCCTGATTTATCCATGTTTGTATCCAAACAAAATGGAGAATGGAAACCAATGAAAACCACAACTTTTTTAGAACATGTTGATGCAATCTCAAAAGGATTAATCGCTTGTGGAGTTCAACCAGGTGAAAAAGTGGGATTAATCTCAGAAAATCGTGTCGAATGGAATATGATAGATTATGCGATACAACAAATCGGAGCTGTTGTGGTAGCGATTTATCCGAATATTTCTGACAGCGATTACGAATATATTTTTAGCGATTCGGCTATAAAATTGTGTTTTACAAGTAATCTCGATTTGTATACGCGAATCAATCAACTCAAAACAAAATTGCCTTCATTAGAGCAACTGTACTCGATTGATGAATTTGAAAATACAGAAAGTTGGAATGTTTTAATCGAAAAAGGAAAAACAATTCAACAAGAAGAAATAGACAAACGTGCCGCAAATGTAAAGCACGAAGATTTAGCTTTTTTAATCTATACATCAGGAACAACGGGAAATCCGAAAGGTGTGATGTTGTCGCACAAAAATATTATTGCAGATGTTATGGCTTGCGAATATTCAACACCACTTGATCCTTATGATCGTGCTTTGACCTTTCTTCCTGCTTGTCATGCGTATGAGCGAACAATTCAGTATTTGTATGTGTACATGGGGATTTCGATATATTTTGCAGAATCGATGGAGAAGATTGGCGATAATTTAAAAGAAATTAAACCGCATATGATTACGGCTGTTCCTCGTGTGATTGAAAAAGTTTATGAAAAAATCATGCAAACGGGAGCTCAATTATCAGGTTTTAAGAAATCTATTTTTGATTGGGCTGTAAAAGTTGGCGATGAGTTTGTGTTAGAAGATGATCAGCGTTCTACAATTTATAATTTGAAATTAGCAATTGCCCGAAAATTAGTTTTACACAAATGGTACGAAGGACTTGGTGGCGAATTAAAAGCCATTGTAACGGGAAGTGCAGCGATTCAACAACGAATTGTTCGCGTATTTTTAGCTGCCGAAATTCCAATTTATGAAGGTTATGGATTGACAGAAGCTTCGCCAGTAATTGCGGTGAATTGTTTTCGTCGAGGTAAAAAGATAGGAACTGTTGGACCTCCGTTGAAAGGTGTTGAAGTAAAATTGGCTGATGATGGCGAAATTTTAGTAAAAGGTGATATTGTGATGATGGGTTATCATAATTTACCAGAAAAAACTGCCGAAGAAATCAAAGATGGTTGGCTATACACGGGTGATATTGGAGAATGGATAGACAATAAATTCTTGAAAATTGTTGACCGTAAAAAAGAAATGTACAAAACTTCGGGAGGGAAATATATTGTTCCACAACAAATCGAAATGAAAATGGTAGAATCGCCATTCATCGAGCAATTGATGGTTGTTGGAGAAGGTGAGAAGTTTCCTGGAGCTTTTGTGGTTCCGAGTTATACAAATCTAAAAAAATGGTCGCAGTCAAATGCTCTTGAAATTGTAAATCTTCCTCATGATGAATTTCAGAAAAGCGATGTTGTCAAAAAGAAATTAGAAGAAGAAATCAATCAACTGAATAATCATTTTGGACATTGGGAACAAATCAAAAAGATTGCAATTATTCCAAATGAAATGACCGTAGAAGGTGGAGAATTAACGCCAACGTTAAAATTTAAACGTAAAATTATTTTAGAAAAATACAAGAAACAATACCAAGAAATTTTTGGATAATTAATAAGAGTCTCAGTTTTTTGAGACTCTTTTTTATAACCTTTAATTAAGATTAAAATCTATATTTTTGTAAAAACAAAATCAATTGAATTCAGTTAAAGTTTACGCAAAACAAACAAGCAATTGGGGATTATTATTCGGTAGTCTTTTATTTTTTGCTTGTTCAATTTATTTATTTCTAAACGCCAATCAAGTTAATTCTCCGCAAACTGCAAAAATTTTAAGCGGAGTTTTATTTGTTCCAAGTTTACTATTCATCATCGTTTCAATCAAAAAATTGATGAAAAAACAATTGATTTTATTGATTGATAAAAAAGGAATTGTTTACAAACCTACGGATCATTTGAATTATATTGAATGGGGAAAAATTTTAGAAATTGAAGAACTGAAATTGCCTCGCCAACGTGTCATTAATATAAAAATTATTGATGCAGACGATTTTATCCATAACGAAACGCAGAAATTCTTACAAGCACGTATGAGATTTTGGAATAAAATGTATGGCGCTGTTGTTTCGTTTGACGCAAATACTTTAGATAAAAATCACTTCGAAATCATGAATCTTTTTGATGAATTTATGGAAGATTATAAGATTTCTACAGCTTCAAAAAATGATTAATTCGAAAGAATAGACTATTTTTGCAGCATGCAAATCGATTTACTTTATAAAAATTTGGGCATCAAAGATATGAATGCAATGCAACGTTCAGCATTCAAAATGTCCGAAAATCAACGAGATTTAATTTTATTATCACCAACAGGATCTGGTAAAACATTGGCGTTTTTATTTCCGACTTTAAGAGATTTAAATCCAGATGTAAAAGGTGTTCAAACCTTAATTTTAGTTCCTGCGCGTGAGTTAGCTTTACAAATCGAAACAGTTTTCAAATCGATGAAGTCTGATTATAAAGTAACGTGTTGTTATGGAGGTCACAATACAAAAGTTGAGCAAAATACTTTGTTAGAAGCTCCAGCTGTATTAATTGGGACTCCAGGACGTATTGCGTATCATTTGCGTAACGAAAATTTTGATCCTTCGACTGTTCAAACTTTAATTTTAGAAGAGTTTGATAAAGCGTTAGAATTAGGTTTTCAAGAAGATATGAGCTTTATTGTAGAGCAACTTTCTGGTTTGAAACAACGTATTTTGACTTCTGCTACAGAAATGGAAAATATTCCAGAATTTGTTGGATTGAATGACGAAAAAATTGTGAGCTATCTAAAACAAATCGAGGTAAAGCCTGATTTACATATGAAAGTGGTTAACACCATTTCAGAAGAAAAATTGGATACTTTATTTAATTTGATTTGCAAAATTGGAAGCAAACGCATGTTGATTTTCTGTAATCACCGTGATGCTGTCGACCGTATTAGTAATTTGTTGCATGAAAAAGGAATTGCGCGTGAAAGTTTTCATGGTGGAATGGAACAAGACGAACGCGAACGTGCGTTACTGAAATTCAGAAATGATTCGGTTCGAGTTTTAATTACAACAGATTTGGCTGCGCGTGGTTTGGATATTCCAGAAGTAGATTCGATTATTCATTATCAATTACCTGCAAAAGAAGCCGCTTTTATTCACAGAAATGGACGTACAGCACGTATGAATGCGAAAGGTTTTGTGTATTTAATTATTAGCAATGAAGAACATTTTCCGTTTGTAAATGAAAATTTACCTGTCGAAAATTTAGGTGGAACATATAAGATTCCAGAACGTACACCTTACCAAACGATTTATATTTCTGCAGGAAAAAAAGACAAAGTAAACAAAGTTGATATTGTTGGATTTTTGTTCAAAAAAGGAGGTTTAGAAAAAAACGATGTCGGAATTATTGAGGTAAAAGATACCACTTCGTATGTTGCGATTAACCGTAAAAAAGTTCCGGACTTATTGAAAAAATTGAACGGTCAAAAAGTAAAAAATAAGAAAGTAAAAATGCAAATTGCATATTAAAAATAGAATTTTATGTTAGCACACCACGTACTATTTTGGTTAAAAGATGACGCTACAGAAGCTGAAGTGAATACATTTCATCAAGCTTTGAAAGATTTAGAACCAATTGCTCCTTCAGTATTTTTTCATGTTGGAACACCAGCAAATATCGAAAGAGATGTTATCGACGCTTCGTATTCGTTTTCTTTGTTTGCAGCTTTCGAAACGATGGAACAATTTGAGACGTATCAAAAACATCCACAACATATCGAGTTTTTGAATGGTCCAAATAAATTAGCAAAACGAGTATTAATCTATGATGCAGATTAATCGTTAGAAAAATATAACCTTAAATCCGTCATTTGACGGATTTTTTTATTTTCTAAAACTTTATAAATCAAGTTTATTTATAATTAATTATACTTATTTTTGTACAAAATATTGTACATATGTTGATAACAAATATTTCTGAATTTAGAAAAGATATTAAAGAATATTTTGATCGTGTGACGAATAATTTTGAAACATTGATTATTAATCGTGGAAAAAATTCTGGTGTTGTTATTATGTCATTAGAAGAGTATAATTCGCTAATGGCTACGAATCATGAGCTTTCTTCTCGCAAAAATGAAGAGCGTTTGGATGCTGCAATTGAGAAATTAAAAACTCAGAAAACGTTTACAAAGGAGTTAATTGAAGAATAGATGAAAATCGTTTTTGTTGATGAATCATGGGAAGATTATTTGTATTGGCAAAAAACAGATAAATCTAAATTGAAAAAGATCAATGAATTGATTAAAGGTATTGCTCGAAATCCTTTTGATGGTCTGGGGAAACCAGAAGCTTTGAAACATAAATATGCAGGATTTTGGTCGAGAAGAATAGATCATGAACATCGGTTAATATATCGTGTTGTAGAAGATGAAATTCAAATTGCGAAATGTCGTTTTCATTATGATTGATATACTTCTTTATCAATCAACAATATAATCTATCATACAATAATCACGAATTTCTATCAAAATAAGCAAATAATCGTTACAAATACCCGTAAATTTGCAAATGATTTCTGAAAAGGAAATCAATAGAATTTAAGCAATGATTATAGAGACAGAAGAAGAGTTAATCGGAATGAAAAAAGTCAGCGAAGCTGTAGCCGTTACTCTTAAAGAGATGAAAGATTATGTAAAACCTGGAATGTCAACAAAAGAATTGGACGATTTTGGTGCGAAGATTATGCACAAATTTGGTTGCAAATCAGCTCCTTTCGAGACGTATCAATTTCCTGGTTATACTTGCTTAAGCGTGAATGAAGAAATTTGTCACGGAATTCCAAGAGCCGATAAAATTTTGAAAGACGGAGATGTGGTTAATATTGATGTTTCTGGAGAATTAGGTGGTTTTTGGGCTGATAATGGAGGTTCTATTGTTGTTGGAGAAGATGTGAATGGTTATCAAAAAATTGTTGATGCATCTATTTCTGCGCTTCAAAAAGCAATTGCGGCTGTAAAATCTGGAGTTAAAATCGCTGATATTGGTGGAATTATTGAGAAAGAAGCAAAAAAACATCATTATCATGTGATTGAGAATTTAACTGGTCATGGAGTAGGGCGTTCATTGCACGAAGAACCATTGGATTTGATGAATTTCAGAGACCCTGATGATAAACGTCGATTCCGTAAAAATTCAGTTATTGCATTGGAAACTTTTATTTCAGAAAATTCTTACGAAGCAATTGAGCAAGCGGATGGTTGGACAATGATAGGAAATGCACCTGGCGTTTTTGCACAACACGAACATACTGTTTTGGTTACTTCTGAAGGTCCTATGATTTTAACGCACATGAATGGTAATTGGTAAAATTATATGAAGAGAAACGAATATATTAAAGTAGACCGCGAAGTGGTCAAAAAAATGAGCGAAGATATTCAGGCTTATTTAACAGAAAATAAGTTGGAACGTGTAAAAACTAAGGATATGATGCCTTTCTTAATTGAAAAAGGATATTTTCCTCACGACCGTAAAAAAGGATATCCTTTGCGTCAGATTCTAACAGATTTGAAAAAATCGGAAGAATTACATTTATTACCGCAAGCATTTCCAGAATATTTGGAAATCGAGAATAAAAAAACATCTACCTACTGGTATTTTAGTCCAGTAAAATAATATTAAACACTTCTATTGAAGTGTTTTTTTTATTGCTAACAAATTCAAAATCTTTACTTTTTGGAATATTAATTGATACAATTTGATCGTTTATTAGATGAAAAATCAAGCTTTTTAATTTCTTATCTTATGTCAATGAAATCTCGCTGATGACTGAGCTAAATTTGTCCTATCAAAATAAATAATTAATTAAAAACAATCAAATAATCATTCGTTATGAAAAAATTATTATTCACGTTAATGTTATCAGCAGCTTCAATGTCTGCATTTGCTCAAAATTATACAAATGATAAAGCGCACTCAAAATTAGGCTTTTCTGTTTCTCACATGACAATTTCTGATGTTGAAGGACAATTCCAAAATTTTGATGTTCATTTAAACTTTACAAAAGAAGATTTAAGCGATGCAAAATTTCATGTAGTTGCAGATATCAATTCAATCAATACAGGAGTTGAGGCACGTGATAATCATTTAAAATCAGCAGATTTTTTCAATGCAGCAAAAAATTCAAAACTAGAATTCTCTTCAAAAGGAATTACACGTGTTAAAGGAAATCAATTTAAAATGGTTGGTGATTTAACATTAAACGGAGTAACTAAACCAGTTGCATTAAAATTAGTTTACAACGGAAGCATCAACAATAACGGAGTTAAAACGTACGGATTTACAGTAAAAGGAAATGTAAAAAGAAGTGATTTTAACATCGGTGGTAATTTCCCAGAAGCTGTTGTAGGTGATGTTGTTACATTAACATCAAACTTAGAATTTTCAGCTTCAAAAGCTAAATAATAATAAATAAAATATATTATAAAAATCGTGGATTTCAATACGTTAAAATCAATTACTTCAAGTTTTTCTACAACTGATAAAATGCCAGTTTTATTTTTAGGACATGGCTCTCCGATGAACGCAATCGAAGAAAATATTTTTGTAGAAGGATGGAAGAAGATTGGAAAAACAATCCCAAAACCAAATGCGATTATTTGTATTTCGGCACATTGGGAAACGAAAGGAACTAAAGTTACGGCTTTAGAACAACCCAAAACGATTCACGATTTTTATGGTTTTCCGCAAGCTTTATTCGATGTTGAATATCCAGCGCCAGGAAGTCCAGAATTAGCAACAGAGGTCAAAAATTTAATTAAAACAACAGAGGTTGATTTAGACAAAATGTGGGGATTTGACCACGGCTCTTGGAGTGTGATTAAATTTTTGTATCCAGAAGCAGATGTTCCGATGATAGAACTGAGTTTGGATGTTTATAAAACGCCAAAAGAGCATTACGAATTAGCGAAGGAATTAGACGCTTTGCGTAGTAAAGGGATATTAATAGTAGGAAGTGGGAATGTTGTACACAATTTGAGAGCATTAAATTGGAGCGAGCCAAATGCTGGTTATGATTGGGCTTATGAAGTGAATGATACATTCAAGAATATTGTTCAAACAGGTAATCACGACGAATTGTTCAATTTTGTACAAAAAGGTAGCGCATTTAATCTTGCTGTCCCATCTATGGAACATTATTTGCCAGCTATTTACGCATTAGCATTACAAGGAAAAGAAGAGGAGCTAACACTTTTTAATGATAAACTAATTTATGGATCATTAGGAATGTTATCATTCAAAATAGGATAAATAAAATCAATTTAAATAACAAATAAAAACAAAACATTATGGCAACAAAATGGAATTTAGACCCTTCTCATTCAGAAGTCCAATTTAAAGTAAAACACATGGTAATTTCTACAGTAACAGGAAATTTTGATCATTTCAATGCTGATGTAGAAGCTAATTCAGATGATTTTTCTGATGCAAAATTTGAATTTGATGCAAAAGTAGATTCAATCAATACAAAAAATGCAGATCGTGATGGACATTTAAAATCAGCTGATTTCTTTGCTGCTGAGCAATTTCCAGAAATGAAATTTGAAAGTACTTCAGGTATTCAAAACGGAAAAATTAATGGAACTTTAGAAATTCGTGGTGAAAAACAGCCAATTACATTAAATGCAGATTTTGGTGGAGTTATCACTGATCCATGGGGATTACAAAGAGCTGGATTCGAATTTTCAGGAGAAATCAACCGTAAAGATTACGGATTAGGATGGAGCCAAGTAACAGAAGCTGGAGGATTAGTGGTTTCTGATAAAGTAAAATTATTGGTGAATTTAGAGTTTACTCAAGCCCAATAATCATAATTTTTAATAGCAAAAAAACCACTTCAAACGAAGTGGTTTTTTTTGTGTTATTTATTTTTGTTCTCCCAAAAAGTAGCATTTTTAATTCCGATTTCTGTAGGATTAAAATCAGGATTTTTAATTCCTTTTTTACGTTTGTCTTTATAATCTTTCCAGACCTTAAGCCCAACTCCGCTTAATAATAAAATAGCAATAATATTTACCCAAGCCATCAGACCAACACCAATATCTCCAATTGCCCAAGCAGTTTCAGCAGTTTTGATTGTTCCGTAATACGTAGCACCTAAAAAACAAATACGTAAAATCCATACATATACTTTTCTATTTCCTTTCTTGAAAATGTATGTAATATTCGTTTCAGCATAATAGTAATAAGCCATAATCGTTGTAAAAGCAAAGAAAAACAAAGCAATCGCAACAAAACTATTTCCGAATGAAGGAAAATGACTTGAAACAGCTGCTTGCGTAAAACCTGTATAATCTACTCCAGGAAGATTTTGAGTAATGAAACTTCCCGCTTTTTCTGGGTGATTCACATTGTATTTTCCTGTAAATAAAATCATAAAAGCAGTTGCAGTACACACAAATAATGTATCGATGTAAACAGAAAAAGCTTGTACCAAACCTTGTTGTGCAGGATGGTTTACTTCCGCAGCCGCAGCCGCATGAGGAGCAGTTCCTTGACCAGCTTCGTTAGAATAAATTCCACGTTTTATTCCCCAAGCAATTGCAGATCCAAAAACACCACTATAAAGTGATTCTTGATTGAAAGCTGATGAAAAAATTAATCGTAAAACTGATGGAACTTGATGGATATTCATTCCAATAATAATGATTGCCATTAAGATGTAAGCGCCTGCCATAAAAGGAACGATAAATTCAGAAGCTTGTCCCAAACGTTTTACACCTCCAAAAATAATCAAGGCTAATAATCCAATAATGACGAATCCTACAATGTTGATTGGAATTCCTACAAAATTATAAATAGGAATATCAAACGCGTTATTCAAAGCAGATGAAATACTATTCGACTGAACGCCTGGTAATAATAATCCACAACTCATAATTGTAATGATTGCAAACAAAACCGCGTACCATTTGATTCCTAAACCTTTTTCGATGTAGTATGAAGGACCTCCACGATATTCTCCATCGATTTCTTGCTTGTAGACCTGTCCTAATGCAGATTCTATGAATGCAGATGCACTTCCTAAAAATGCGATAAACCACATCCAAAAAATTGCTCCAGGGCCTCCCATTGCGATTGCGGTTGCAACACCAACAATGTTTCCGGTTCCGACACGACCAGAAATTGCTAAAGAAAAAGCTTGGAAAGGAGTGATTCCTTTGTCCGATTTTTCGCCACTAAATAGCAAGCGAACCATGTCTTTTATGTAGACTATTTGTAAAAATCCGGTGCGAATAGAGAAGTAAATTCCTGTTAAAGCGCAAAGTCCAATCAAGGCATATGACCAAACGTAGCTACTTATTAGATTGATGATATCATCCATTTGAGTAAAAAATTTTGTTCTTGTGTTTATTTGTGGTGCTAAAATGCTAAAAAAATCTTAATTATAAGATTTAATCTGTTTATTTATTCGAAAAAATAAATACAAGCAAGAATTTTATTCTAAATTTTGAAGATATATTATTTAAACCTTTAGTTTGATAAAAGGTGTGTAATTGGTTAAATACAAATAAAAAAGGTTGCAAATTACTGTAACCTTTTTCTGTTTTTTTATTATGATCGAATGATTTTTAGTTTTGCAAAATTTAAGAGTAATTTTTTTTCTCCTGCATTATCAAAATGAATAATTGCTTTCATATCTGATGGTTCTCCTTGCAAATCTTTCACAATTCCTCGTCCAAAACGATCGTGAACAACAACTTGACCAACTTGCAAACCTTGTGCATTTGCTGTTGATGAAGCGTTACTTTTTGTTTGATTTACTGGTTTGAAATTTGACCTTGGTTGAGCTGGTTCTACACGAGCTCTTGGATTTGGTCTTGCAACTGATTTTTCTCGTTGTTGATAGTTTTGTGGTGTTGGTTCATCTCCAAATAAATCAGCCGATAATCCACTATTATTAGAAGCTCTTGCAGAAATATTCAGATTTTTCCATTCTAAGAAACTATCATCAATTTCTTCTAAGAAACGAGAAGGTTCACAATCGATAATTTTTCCCCAACGAAAACGTGAAACAGAATAGGTCATATAAGCCACTTTCTCAGCGCGTGTTAAGGCAACATAAAATAAGCGACGTTCTTCTTCTAATTCAGCGCGCGTGTTAACACTCATCATAGAAGGGAAAAGATTTTCTTCTAAACCTGCAATAAATACAACAGGGAATTCTAAACCTTTTGCTAAGTGGACCGTCATCAAATTGACCTTATTATCGTCATCTTCTTCGTTATCCGCATCAGTTGCCAAAGCAATATTTTCTAAGAAACCACCTAAAGAAGCATCTCCTTCGTCTAATTGTTGTTGTTCTTCGACATAACCTTGGATCGAATTTAACAACTCTTGAACGTTCTCTAAGCGAGAAACACCTTCTGGTGTAGAATCTTCTTTCAACGCATTCAACAATTGTGTTCTTTTAGCCATTTCCATTGTTACTTCATACACATCATGTGATTTTAGCATCACTTGGAAACGCTTAATCATCAACACAAAATCATTCAATTTGTTTGATGTTCCTGCATTTATTCCAATGGTTGGAGCATACATCGCAATATTTTCAATCAAAGAAAATAAACTAATTTGATGTTGATCTGCCGCAACCAAAAGTTTTGAAATAGTCGTTTGACCAATTCCACGTGCCGGATAATTGATTGTTCGCAATAAAGCTTCTTCATCATTTTGATTAATCAATAATCGCATATAACCAACCATATCCTTAATCTCTTTGCGTTGATAGAAAGATGTTCCGCCATAAACACGGTACTGAATTCCTCTTTTTCTCAAGGCTTCTTCTAACGCACGAGATTGTGCATTGGTACGATAAAGAATAGCAAAATCTTTTGGTTGAAGATGTTCATTTATCTGTCTTTCCCATATCTGCGTTGCAATATAACGCGCTTCATCAGCATCAGAAAGTCCACGATAAACGGCTATTTTTTCACCAGTTTCATTCGCAGTCCAAACATTTTTTTCTAATTGATCTTGATTTTGTTTGATAATCTGATTCGCAGCTTCCACAATCATTTGCGTCGAACGGTAATTTTGTTCCAATGGATACAATTTCGCATCAGGATAATCGGATTTGAATGATAAAATATTTCGAATATTTGCACCACGGAAAGCATAAATAGATTGCGCATCATCACCAACTACACATAGGTTTTCGTAACGAGAAGCCAATGCTTTTACAATCAAATATTGAGAATGATTGGTATCTTGGTACTCATCTACCATAATGTATTTGAAACGTTCTTGATATTTTGCTAAAACCTCAGGAAAACGCGTCAAAATTTCGTTGGTACGCAACAATAAATCATCAAAATCCATTGCACCAGATTTGAAACAACGATCTACATAAGCTCTGTAAATATCACCCATTCGAGGGCGCATTGCTTCATTATCTGCTTCAATTAAAGCTTGATTATTGTGATAAGCTCTAACTGTAATCAAGTTATTTTTGTATTGAGAAATACGTCCCAAAACTTGTTTTGCTTTGTAAATATCTTTATCTAAATGCATTTCGTTAATAATCTTTGTCATTACAGAAACTGCATCTTGTTGATCGTAAATTGTAAAATCTGATGGATAACCTAAAAGCGGAGCTTCAACACGTAGAATACGCGCAAAAACAGAGTGGAAGGTTCCCATCCAAAGTGCTTTTGCATTCGCTTCACCAACCACATGTCCGATACGTTCTTTCATTTCTCGGGCAGCTTTATTGGTAAATGTTAAAGACAATATATTGAAAGCATCAACTCCTTTATTTAGTAAATGAGCAATGCGATAAGTTAACACTCTCGTCTTTCCAGAACCCGCACCCGCAATTACCATTACTGGACCTTCGGTAGCTTCTACAGCCAAACGCTGTGGTTCGTTCAGTTTTTCTAAATAATTTTCTTCCATCGTGTGCAAAGTTAACCTTTGTGGTGTAAAGGATAAAATAATTTTGAAAGATTATACGTTTTCTTATATAGATATATTGTTAATTATACGTTGTTATAAAGATTTACTATCAAGAGATAGAAAAAACGTACGAATTGAAAGTTGTTTCGTTACATTGATAAGGAAATATTCTGTATATTTACACAAATTTTTTATATGACAGACGAATCAGTAAAATCAAGTAATTACGAAATAGTAAAGCAAGTGTTTACGAATTTTTTGGAAGACAATGGACATCGTAAGACACCTGAACGTTATGCTATTTTAGAGGAAATTTATTTTACAGATGATCATTTTGATATTGATATGTTGTATATCAAAATGAAAAATAAGAAATACCGCGTTAGTCGTGCTACTTTATACAATACTATCGAGCTTTTGATGGAAGCAAAATTGGTGCGTAAACATCAGTTTGGAGATCAACAAGCGCATTACGAAAAATCATATTTCGACAAAAATCATGACCATATTATTTTGTCTGATACAGGAGAAGTATTGGAGTTTTGTGATCCAAGAATCCAATCTATCAAACAAACGATAGAAGATATTTTTGATATCAAAATTGATAATCATTCATTATATTTTTACGGAACTCGTAAGAATAAATAACCTTGATTTTATAAAATCAAAAGACCTTTTACGATTTCGTAAAAGGTCTTTTTTGTTATTTTTAATTAGAAAATTGATCTAACAAATCAAAAGAAGGAACAAAAAATAAAGTTCCAGTTTTAGCTTTACTAAAATCTAATATTCGATCATAGTTTCCGATAGGTTCACCAACAAACATGCGTTCTAACATTTCTTCTACAATGCTAAACTTTCTAGCATAAGCAATAAAATAGGTTCCCATTTCATTTGTCGACATATTTCCAAAAGGCATATTATCGCGAACAATTTTTTTGTCATCTCCAACATTTGCTAATGCAGAATGTGAATTCGAGGGTTTTTCATCGTCATTCATTTCAATATCATCAACTTTAGATCTTCCAATTACTTTTTCTTGTTCAGAAATTGGTAAATCTTTCCAAGCTTGCATATCATGAATGTATTTTTGCACAAATAAATAACTTCCATTTGTATAAGCAGAATCTTCATTGCCAATCAAACCAAAATTTATTCTTTCGTTACCTTGTGGATTTTCAGTTCCATCAACAAAACCTAAAATACTACGACCATCCCAATATCTAAAACCATGAATTTCTTCTTGACAAGTAGCAACATCATTCAATAAATCAGTCAAATTAGAAACAATATCAACGCAATAGCTTTGTTGCGTAGAGCGGATATGAAAATGAATATCGCCTTTTGTAGAAACGGCTTCATGCTTTTCTCCTTTAATGGCAACAAAAGGTTTTAATTCTTTCGGCAAAGGTTTTGGTAAATTTAATTTTATCCAAGCATCGTAACTAATTCCTAAAATAACGCTCGATTGCGTTTTCGGAAAACGTGTATTGGCTGAATGATTGAGATTGATAATTAAAGCGCAAAGCTTTTTGAAAGCATCTTTGTAAGCAGTATTTTCCTTAAAATTCCAAACCATAAAAATAGTATTGGTGTTTGGACTGTCTAATACATTTTGATATTGAGGCATTTAATAGATTTATAAAATTGAATATGAAGTTAAGAATTTTAAAACTGAATTTGATGAATAATCGTTATTTTTTTAATTAAATTAAGACTTGAAAATCTATCATATTGATTAAAATATTATGAAAATTTTAAGTATTAAAGCACGTTTTAACGTAATAATTAATTTTTAGGACTAAAAAAATAATACTAATTTTGGCTAGCACTTTTTTGAAGTGAAATAGAGATTAAATAAAAATAATAAGTAATTGTTAATTAATTATATAAATAGAAATAAAACAGGCTTGAAAGTTGCTTTTTTACTTTCATGTTTTATGACGATAAGTGCTTTTGCGCAACAGAAACCTAAAAAAGAAAAAGTTAATCTAAGGCATGCTGATTTAGTAGAACATGATCCGAAACGTTTTGAGGGAAATGATTTTTTATCAGGAAATGTTGTAATCGAATATAAAGGTGATGTAATTTCGGCTGATAGTGCGGTTTTGTATCGTGATAAAAACTTGGCTGTTGTTTGGTCGAATGCACGTTTGGTGAGCAAAGACAAAACAATTACGGCGCATAAAATGGAGTATGACGGAAACACAACAATTGCAAAAGCTTTCAAAGATGTGGTGTTGACTGATCCAAGTTCTCGTATTACGGCAGATTATATGGATTATAATCGTACAACCGAGATTGCGACTGGTATTGGGAAAGTAGAAGTGAAGATACCTACGCAACAAATAAGTTCTGAGAAAATGATTTACGAACGATTGACAGGAAATATTATTGTAAATGATACTTACAAAACAATTGGTTCTGATGGAACTTTAGTCGAAGGACGAAATGTTGTGTATAATGTAAAGTCTAAATCGGCAAATTTTGGTTCAGAAGTTTTTATTACGAATAAAGATTATACGATTTATTCGAGAAAAATGACGACGAATGATATTACGGGAATTACAACTTTCCGCGATTATTCTAAAATTACACGTCGAAATGATCCATCACAATATATCATTACTTCGGATGGAGATTTTAATAAAAAAACAGGTGAAGCTTGGTTAAGAGGAAATTCAAAAGTTTATTATCAAAACAAAACGTTGACGGCTAAAAAACTTTATTTCAACGATAAAACAGGTTTTGGTAAAGGTGAAGGCGATGTTTTTTTGGATGATCCATTAGAAAAAAGATTTTTGAAAGGTGATTACGGAGAAGCTTTTAAATACTTAGATTCGGCTTTTGTAACGAAGAACGCGTATGCTGTGAAAGCGTTTGATAAAGATTCGCTTTACATAAGTGCTGATACGTTGTTGGCGGTAAAACGTCACGATGTTGATTCGACTTCATTGGTGAAAGCTTTTCATAAAGCGCGTTTTTACAAATCGAATGCGAACGGAAAAGCAGATTCTTTGGTGTACAATCAAACTAAAGGATTGATGCAATTTTACAAAGATCCAATTTTATTTTCTGGTGATAACCAAGTTACAGGAGATTATATCGAAGCGTATACAAATGCGAAAACAGAAAAATTAGACTCGATGAAAGTGTTTAATAATGCTTTTGTGATTGCTAAAGTGGAGTCGCTTGTGGAAAATGAATATCATCAAATCAAAGGAAAATATTTAACTGTTCTTTTTCAGGATGATAAAATTGATTTTATAAATGTAGAAGAAAATGCTGTCGCGTTGACGTACATGGATGATACGGATCAAAAAACGAAAGTGAAAGAACGTTATGGAGTTAATATTTCTTATTGCGGAATTATAGAAGTTGATGTTGTAGGAAAAGATGTTGAATTGGTTGCATGTCGCATAAAATCGGACGGAAAAATGTATCCATTGTCTAAATTTCCTGAAGAAATGCGTTATTTACCCGATTTTAAATGGCGAATTTCTGAACGATTAAACACTTGGCGAGATATTTTTATCGAATCGAAATAATCTTTTCATAAATTAATCGTTTAATTTCTAAAACTTTAAATGAAAACTACATCTATCATATTATCTATTCTATTATTATCAAGTTGTTATACTTACAAAGCTTTTGATCCTGACGAATATGCTTTGGAAATGTCTAAAGGCAATAATCAGACGGCTAACTCTAATGAAAGAAGTCGTTCCAGAGCTGATATTGCTGAATTGAGAAGAGAACGCAAAAGTCCTAATGAAAATGCAATTAGTTCATCTCTTTCAGAAAGTAAAGAAAAATTAGCTGCATTAAAAGCTAAAAAACAAGAGAATAAAGAAGAGAAAGTAGCGATAGATCCTTCTACAATTAATATTTCGGATGTTATCAAACCCGATCAATTTTATAAAGTAGATGCGCAAGGAAAAGAATATACAATAGAGGCAAAGCAATGGAAAGCTGATACCTTATATGCTGTTGTAAAAGGAACAGAAAAAGAATTGAAGTTTCATAAAAATGATATTTCATCGTTCAAAATAAGAAAATTTTCGAAAGGTAAATCAGATGCTCTTACTGTTGCAGCGTATGCAATGGGCGGTGCAGCTGTGCTTTTTTTATTAAAATAAAATGGGAACATTAAAAGAAGGATTTTTCAAATATCAGGCGCAAACAACAAATTTTGCATCTGGTTTTGAAGTCGATTACGCAAAGGGCTCTTATATCTATGGAAAGGATGGAAGAGCCTATCTTGATTTTGTGGCTGGCGTTTCGGTGAATACACTTGGACATAGCCATCCGCGTATCAATCAAGCGATTATAGATCAGGTAAACAAATATATGCATGTCGCTGTTTATGGTGAATATGCGCAAGAAAAACCAGTCGAATTATGCAAGCGATTGGTTGATTTAACACCAGAAGGATTGGATCAAGTTTATTTGGTGAATTCTGGAACAGAAGCGATTGAAGCTTCGCTTAAATTAGCGAAACGTTTTACAGGTCGTCGTCAATTGATTTCTTTTCGTAATGCCTATCATGGGAATACACATGGTTCATTAAGTGTTTCGGGTGATGAACGTAAGAAAGCTGCTTTCCGACCATTGTTACCAGAAGTTTATTTCATCGATTTTAATAACGAAGAAGATTTACAAAAAATTACCAAAGAAACGGCTGGTGTTATTGTAGAAAGTATTCGTGGTGCTTCTGGTTTTAGATTACCAGAAAATGATTTCTTTATCAAGTTGAAAAAGCGTTGCGAAGAAGTTGGTGCATTATTGATTATGGACGAAATTCAGCCAGGATTTGGACGTACAGGGAAATTGTTTGGTTTCGAGCATTTTGGTGTTGTGCCAGATATTGTGGCAATGGGAAAAGGTATGGCAAGTGGTTTACCTGTTGGTGCGTTTATGACTTCTGATAAAATTATGAGTTCTCTTAAGCAAAATCCTCAATTGGGACATATTACGACTTTCGGAGGAAATCCTGTGATTGCAGCTGCAGCTTTAGAATTACTAAATGTTATAGAAGAAGAGAAATTAATGGATGATATTGATCGTAAAGAACAATTATTCAGAGAAAATCTTCAGCATCCAAAAATTAAGAAAATTCACGGAAAAGGTTTGATGTTAGCTCCTGAGTTATCATCGCCAGAATATACGTTGCGCGTTCAGCAAGAATGTATGAATAGAGGCTTGATTCTTTTCTTTTTAATGTATAGCATCGAGAATTTACGAATTACACCGCCAATTAATATTTCGGATGAAGATATTATAAAAGGTTGTGATATCTTAAAATCTGTATTAGACGATTTAGATTAAATTTTAATAAACAAAAAAGAGAATCATAATTGATTCTCTTTTTGTTTAACTCTTTCTTCCATACAACAATATTCTCTTAAAGGAATAAATTGCAGGAAAAGTCTTATAATATTTCTTAATTCTCGTTTTAAATTCTGTCGTAAATAATTCTTGATGTTTAGTCGTTAAACGCTCCATATAAGGAATCAAAGCAGAACCAGAAATGAAATTATAAAATTCTGTTTCGTCATTTCCGTAAATTGGATAAACTTTCATGTTTATGTTCAAATCCTTCAATCCATTATCAAATATGATTTTCGCATAATCATCTATCGTTAACAAAGGAGAATCTCGATGAAAATTATTCAAATAATCCGCAAAAGGTTTTTCTCGTGCTAAATCACTCAAAATAACATTCAATACATTATCTTTTTGACAAGGCATTTGCACTGCAAATTGTCCATTAACATTCAGTTTTGAGATTAATTTAGGAAACAATTCTTCATGATTATCCGACCATTGTAACGCTGCATTACTAAAAATTAAATCCCAAGTTGTATCTGAATTTGCAAAATTTTCAATCGTTTGTTGTTGAAATGTAAGATTGGCTAAATCAAATTCTTTTGACTTTTCGAGCATTTCCTTAGAAGAATCAATTCCTAAAAAATTAGCATGTTCAAATTTATTAGCGAGAATTGCTGTTTGTTCGCCAGTTCCACAACCTACATCTATGCAATTTTTCAAATTATTAGTAGAAATTAAATCCGCTAAATCATAAAAAGGTTGATAACGAATATTTTTGAATTGATTATATCTTTCGGGATTCCAAGGCATTTTATTGAGTTTTGAATGTGATTAAAGTTAATGAAATTTTATAATACTTAATCCACTGTGTATTTTGAATAAAAATTTGTCAGTTCGAGTGATTTGAAGAAATGAAATGAATAAAAATTCTAAAAGAATTTTACTCGAATTGACGGTTTAATTGCTAAAATTATCAAAATGCACAATAGGTAATATTATGATTAATGTAGTTTTTAACATATAATTATTCTAAAATGTCGTTTATTTGAATTTTGTAAGAATAAAGATGAGTCAAGAATTAGAAACTATTGCAGATTATTATAATAAAATTAGTTTAGAACAAGCCGAATTGATGAATTCTGCTAACTTTGAACACGATAAAGCGCATTTTAATATTTCTTTGCGTAAATATTGTAGTTTTAAAAGTCCATATAGTCGGCGAGATTATTACAAAATCAGTTTGTTGATTGGTGAAGGAATTTTTAAATATGGAAATAATGAAAGATATATTTCTAAACCGGTTTTATTTCTTCCATCTCCGCATATTTCTTATACTTGGGAATGTAAATCGAGTTTGCAAGAAGGTTATTTTTGTTTATTCAATCAACAATTTTTTTCTGAAAATAAAGAGTTTGATGTCTTCAAAAAAACATCTTTGTTTAAAGATTGGAGTTCTCCTTTTATTGAGATTTCTGATGAACAATTGCCTTTGATTTTGTCTTATTTTCAGGAAATGTATCGTCTTAATCAATCCAATTATCAATTGAGATATTTTAGTATTCGTAATCATTTATCTGCTATTTTTCATTATGTTTTAGAACAAAAAGTTGATGAAATACATGCGGTTGAATTGCCATCAAATGTGAGATTGTATAAGAAGTTTGATGAATTATTAAATAAACAATTTCCACTAGATTCACCTGCTCATCCACTTATTTTGAAAACACCCGCTGATTTTGCAACGAAATTAAATATTCATGTAAATCATCTCAACTCATCTGTGAAATCTGTAACAAAACAAACAACGACACAAATTATTAAACAGAAAATAGTTGAAGAAGCTAAAAACCTGTTGTTGTATACTGATTGGGATATTGCGCAAGTTGGTTATACATTAGGTTTTGAGGAACCTGCTCATTTTAATAATTTTTTTAAAAAACATACTTTAACTTCTCCATTAAAATTTAAACAAGAAAATTAATTTATTTGATTTTTGTAATTTTTTATTTGTCTTTTTTAATTCCTCAATTTCACATTCATTTTACTTTTGCATAGTAAAAAATGATTTATGTTGAGAGAAGCATCAGAAAAAAGGAAAAAAATTATAAGTATACTTGGTTTCTTTTCGATTCCAATTTCGGGATTTGTAACAGATATCTATTTGCCGTCATTTCCGTCGATGGCAAAATCGTTGATAGTTCCAGAAAGTAGTATTCAATTAACTCTGACTTGTTTTTTATTGAGTTATGGTTTATCTCAATTGTTTATTGGAAGTATTTTGGATGCAATTGGACGATATTATCCAAAAATTGTAGCATTATTTGTCGTATTAATCACAAGTTTAGTTATCGCGAGTACAGATAGCATTTTGTTGATTTGTTTTCTTCGAATTATTCAAGGAATTTCAGTTGCGATTATTGTTATTGCAACTCGAGCACTTTTTATTGATATTCATACACCAGAAAAGGCGAAACATTATTTAGGTTATTTCACGATTGTTTGGTCATGCGGACCTATTTTGGCTCCATTTTTAGGTGGATATTTAGAAAAGTTGTTCAATTGGCATGCGAATTTTTATTTTTTAGCTATTTACGCTGCTTTAATTTTAATTTTTGAATTGATTTTTAGTGGGGAAAGTATTGTTGAAAAGACTAAATTGAATTTGAAAAACGTTATTGATACTTATAGAATGATGCTTAGCAATCAATTATTTATAGTTGGAATTATGATACAGGCTGTTGCTTATTCTATTGTAATGATTTTCAATATTATTGGTCCGTTTTTAATTGAAAATACCTATCATTTTAATTCTGTAGTGATTGGTTATTCAACTTTAATTTTAGGTTTTTCGTGGATGATTGGCGGATTTGTAGGAAAGAAAAGAATGCATCTTGACTTTAAAGAAAGTATAGCTTTACCTATTATTGTACAATTAGTTTTGATTTCTCTTTTGATTATCGCAGGTTTCTTTGTTCAAAATCTATTTGTTTTATTATTCTTTGCGTTTTTCATTCATATTTGTTCGGGAATTTTATTCACATCATTCTTTACTTCAAATATGATGGCTTTTCCTAAAAATGCTGGTGTTGCTGGTGGTTTGATGGGAGGAATGACGTATATTATTACTTCGCTTACAAGTTTTATTATCTCAAGTACTGGTAAAGTTGATACTCAAAATGGGTTAGCAATCCGATACTTTATTTTTTCATTTCTATTATCTGTAATTATTTACGTTATGTATAGAATGAAGAAATCTACACGAAAAAAAGCTATAATCGTATAATTAAATCCGAGCGAATGCTCGGATTTTTAACATATTATTTTCTTTAAATACTCTTTTAAATCTTAAAACCAAATTCTTAAGGTTTATTAAACGTTTAAATTTCTTGTAACTATTACCTTTTTTATGACTTTTAGTTAAAGCTTTCTTAATTATTAAGTAACACCATATTGTGAGGTAAAAAATAATTTTGGGTTTCAAATAAAACATATACATGAAACTTAATTTATTTCAACTATCAGCAGTTGTTTTTGTGATGGGAGCAACTACTGCAGTTTATGCACAGGGAGATTTAGCAGGTATATCGGGAAAAATTACTGATGCTAATGGTTCGGATTTGCACAATGTAACCATTGTTGTGAAAAATGAATCGACAGGATTTACAGCTTCTACGAAAACGAATGAAAAAGGAGAGTATAACTTAAAGCAGTTGCCATTAGGTTCTCCTTATACAGTTACTATTATTTCGGAAGAACATGGTGAGGAGATCTTAGAAGGATATAGTTTGAATCAAGGAGATTTAATTTGGGTTCCGTTCAAATTTACAAATGGAACGACTGAATTGAATGAAGTGATGGTAAGTGGGCAAACTTTAAAAAGTTCTATTAAACAAGTTGGTGCGTCTACTTCTGTATCGGCAAAAGATTTACAAACTTTACCTGTAAATGGACGAAATTTCACTTCTTTAATAGATTTATCTCCGTTGAGCAATGGAACAAGTATTGGTGGTCAATTATCTTCGTCTGTTGATTATACGATAGATGGAATGTCTAATAGAGGTACTATTGCAGGAGGTTCTACTTCGTCTTCTTATTCTATTTCGATGGAAGCGATTCGTGAGTTTAAAGTGGTAACAAATGAATATGATGTAACAAACGGGCGTGCTGGTGGTGGAACAATTAGTACTGTTACAAAGTCTGGGACGAATAAAATGCAAGGAAGTGCATTTTTGTATGGTCGTACAGATTGGCTTTCGAGTCCGTATGATATTCGTGGAAATAAACGAGATAATGAGTTCTCTACTTATCAATATGGTTTTTCTTTGGGAGGACCAATTAAGAAAGATAAAGCGCACTTTTTTGTTGCTTGGGATAGACAAGTTGATAAACGTCCATTATTCATTGCAAATATTAATAATGAAAGTGATGAAGCTTTATTTAATGTAACGCAATCTACTTTAGATCAATTTTTGAGCATTGCGCGTGAAAAATATGGTGTTTCGAATAATCCTCAGTTTGGATCATTTAATAAGAATAAAGATACAAATGCTGCATTTTTACGTTTAGATTGGCAGATTAATGCGAGAAATTTATTAACGCTTCGTAATAATTTTGTACATGAAAAAGATTTATTATCAGAAGGAGATAATACAACAATCAATATGTACGAATCGTATATTGATCGTAAGAAAACTGATAATAGTTTGATGTTATCGTTGAGAACTGATATTAATGATGATATTACAAATGAATTAAAAGTTCAGTATTTTTTAGAGAACCAATCTGTATTAGCATCAAAGGAATTACCAACTGCATCTATTCCGCGTGCGATTGTAGAAGGAATTAGTTCTACGATTAATGGTAAAAATCAGTTTACAAATATTCAGTTAGGTGGACAACGCTTTTCTCCAGAATGGTTTAAAGGAGATGTTGTGCAATTGGTGAATAATATTTATATCAACCGAAATAATATCAAATATACTTTTGGTGGAGATTTCTCGTATTACAGAATGGTAAATGTGTATGGTAGTGAAATGAACGGACGTTTTTATTTTACTGGTATGGACAATTTTAAGAACATGACACCTTATCGTTATGCAAGAGAGATTAGATTGACGGATGATCCTTCTACAGTTATTAATCAACTAAGTTCTGCGGTTTATGGACAAATGGAAACAGAGCTTTCTCCTGGTTTAGACTTAATGGCTGGTTTGCGTGTAGAGAATATGCAATACTTGAATGGTGCAAACTACAATGAAATTGCTGATAAACAATTGGGTGTTAGAACTGATAATAAGATTAATACGTGGCAAATTCAACCTCGTTTTCAATTGACTTGGGATGTTAATCAAAATAGAAAAGATTTCGTAAAATTTGGTGGAGGTATTTTTGGTTCTTCACTTAATCCTTATTCTATGATTAATAATATGTTGTTTGATGGGACCAAGGTTGCTGCGGTAGATATTGAAGGTGCTTTAGTGCCAACGCCAGATTTTATTGGTTATAGACAAAATCCTGATACTGCTCCGGGAAAAGATTTGTTCAATAATCCTAATATTGAAAAATTAATCACAATAAATGCGAATAGTAAAGATGCGAAAGTGCCAACGGTGTATAAGTTAAATGCTTCTTATAACCATTTTTTTAGTGATCGTTTGCGTGTAGGAATTAGTGCTTATGCTAACTGGGCGCGTAACAACTATATGTATGTGGATCGTAATATGGTTGATGAACCATTTTTTAGAATTGCAGAAGAGGCGAATCGTGGTGTTTATGTGCCAGCGTCAACAATAAACCCTACAAATGGAGCTGCCAATTGGGTAAATGGACGTAAAACGAAAGACTTGGGTCGTGTTTTAGAATTAATTAGTGATGGTAAAAAAGATCAATATGCATTTGTGTTAGATGGTACGTATCGTTATTTCAAGGATGGACAGATTTCTGTTTCATATACTTGGAATGATTCGAAAGATAATACTTCTTATAATGGTAATGTTGCGAATACAGCGACGTTGAGTTTGATGGTTGCTGAAGATCCTCGAAATTTAAGTAAAATGAATTATTCTGATACACATTTCCGTCATAAACTGGTTGTGTATGGACAATCACCAACTTTTTGGGGAATGACTGCTGGTGTTCGTTTTAGTGGAATAGGAGGAACTCGTTATTCGTTGGCAGTGAATGGTAACATGAATGGAGATTTTGTGAATTCGAATGATTTGGCTTATATCTATGATCCAAATAGTGCATCAACACCAGATTATTTAAAGAAAGGAATTCAGGCAATTTTAGATAATCCAGAAGTAGAAAAACATACAAAAGATTATATCCGCAAAAGTTTTGGAAAAATAGCAGAAAGAAATGGAGGTATTAATGGGTTTGCTGGAACGTTTGATTTGCGTTTAACAAAGAAGTTCAATATTGTTGAGAAGCATAAATTTGAAGTTGGTTTTGATATTTTCAATGTAGCGAATTTATTGAGTAAAGATTGGGGTGTTGGTCCTCGTATTGGAAAGCAAAATATTTATTCAATTAAAAGTTTTGATGCGACAGAGAAGCATTTTGTATATAATGTAAATACTAATACAGGAAAAACAAGTTATGCGTTTAGTCCTTATCAAATTCAGATAGGATTTAGATATAGTTTTTAATTATCATTTTTATGAAAAGAATAATTAGTTTATTGAGTGTTTTAGCCACAGTTGCTGTGGCTAATGCTCAGTTGCATACGGTTGATATTAAGAGTTTTGATGAGTTGAAATCATATTTTGAACAAGATGAAAATAAACCTGTTATTATTTCGGGACATAGAGGAGGTATGATGCCTGGTTATCCTGAAAATAGTATTGAGGCTTTTGAGAAAACCTTGTCTATTATGCCTTCTTTTTTTGAGATAGATCCTCAACTTACAAAAGATTCTGTTCTTATTTTGATGCACGATGATACCTTGAATCGTACGACAAATATGCAAGGAAAGGTAAAAGATTATACCTATGCTGAAATAAAACATGCGAAATTAAAAGATAGGGAAGGAAAGTTGACTGATTTTAAAATTCCGACACTAAAAGAAGCTTTGGATTGGAGTCAAGGAAAAACTATTTTTCAATTGGATAATAAAGGTGTTCCGTATGCAACTTATGTGAAATTTCTGAAAGAAAATCCTTATCCTAATGTAGTTTTAGGTTTGCGAAAAGATGATGAGGTTGCTTATTATGCAAAACATCTTGAGTATGTAATGTTTATGAAACCTTTTCATTCGATGAAAGATGTTGAAAGTTTTGAGAAACTAAATGTTTCGTATGATAGAATGATTGCTTGGATTGGTTTGGAAGTGAAAGAAGAACAAAAAGAAATGATAGCTTATTTGCGTAAAAAAGGTGTTATGGTGATGATTGCCATTGCGCCTTCTACGGATAAATTGCCAACCGATATAGAAAGGGCAAGGGGTTATATTCAGCATTTAATTTCTCGACCAGATATTATTGAAACAGATTATCCTTCGCAATTCATTAACTACAAGTAATTTTATTAAAATATTTAGCAGAATACATCCTATTTGTTTCGAATAGGATTTTTTTTTGGTTAACTAAATTTATTTCAGTTGTGCATTTTTCATGTAAAAAGATTCTTTTCATTTTGTGATTTTAGAGTCTTGGATGATTACAGCCTTATTATCTTCTTGAGAGGCTATTTTCTTCATTTATACAACAAGCTTTGTGAGTTAAATGCTTAATATATGGTATTATATTTTATTTATTTGTAAATTAGTCATTATTAAATAATTACCAATGTGTATTGTTTTTATAAAAGCTGTAGTATGAAGGAAACAGAATTTACATTTTTGGAACTTCAGCAAATCTATGCGGAGTTTGTAGAACGTTATAGTACAAAGGATTTTAAATTGACTAAAGATGAGTTGATGACGGATCAAGAGGTTGCTGAATTGTTTGGTATATCTGAAAAGACTCTGGATAGGTGTCGCAAAAAAGGTGAGATTAAGTTTTTTAGAT
The DNA here is from genome assembly GCF_002333005.1 of Empedobacter sp. UBA2044. Classification (NCBI taxonomy): domain Bacteria; kingdom Pseudomonadati; phylum Bacteroidota; class Flavobacteriia; order Flavobacteriales; family Weeksellaceae; genus Empedobacter; species Empedobacter sp. UBA2044. Next base: position 74,675 of record NZ_DDBA01000028.1, on the reverse strand, counting down.
TAGGTTCTAAGAACTACTATTTGAGGAGTTTATTGTTTTTGGATATTTTGAAGAGGTATAATGATTGACAATTTTATGTAGGTCATTTAACTTTAATATTCCTAAGGCTAAATATAATTAGATTATTTTAGCCTTAGGAATATGTTTTTAAGTACTAATGGCACCTAAATAAACTGAGTTTGACACTTGGTCTTCTGTTTGTGAACGGAAGGCAATCCAAAAGTGTAGGGTTTTACCTATTTGAAAGTTGGATAGGCTTAAAGTGTAAGTTTCGTTCATTCGTTCTGTTGCATTTTCAATAAAAAATGTATTGTTTTCGTTTTCTACTGCTACTAATATTTGTAACATATCTGTAGCTCTGTCTGATGTGGGTGGAGCATTGTTCTGCCAGTTTATCTCGACCATTGCGGCTGATACTAAACTAATAGATAATGGAATGGCGGCTAATAATGCACCTTTGGAGAAACAAATATTTTGGTAATTTGGAGTTATAGTGGCTGTGGAATAGTCTATTAGAAGGTTTGTTGTGATGTTGGTAAACGCTTGATTGTAAGAAGATCGCATGCCTGTACGATAACCATAATGTTTGCAAGCATAGGCTCTGTATGAGGTCATAAAGTCTATGGCAAGTTTCATTCTTTGCTGAACGAGTAATTGTTTTTCTGATGGTGCTTTGGTTCTTTTTTTAGGTCTGATTCTTGAAATCTCGTGACCATTTACATTTGCTACAACTATACGCCCTGTGCGTCCTGAAGAGCCTGCTAAAAGTGAATCATAAATTTTTCCCATTGTTTTATTTTTTTAGGGGTTATTATGCTAAAGTTCAGCAATATATATTGACAAAAATTCTATTTTCTTAAAATTTCTCTAATTGTCAGGATTTTTCCTTATTTTTCTTTCTTTTTCCATGGTTATCTGTTTTTGTCTTTTCTAATAATTGACTATCAATTGATTGTTAGTTGTATACTGTTTTTATATGTTTGTTTTTTTCGATGATTCTTCGATGATTCTTCGATAAATCTTCGATAGTTTTATATCTATTCTATATTTGTTCTTCGATGTTTGTTTGATGTTTGTTCGATGAAGTGGAGTAGAAGTTTTTATGTAGAAAATATGTAGAAAATTTTCATAAAGTTTGTTTTGATTGGCTTTGTTTACAAAAAAATATAAGTGCAAATGATGTTATATTGACAAAAAAGGTGCTGCTATATAACTAAAAAATCCGAGCTATGAGCTCGGATTTTTTATGTGTGAATGTATAATTATTTTGCTTGTTTATCAATTTCGTTTTGAATTATTTGCCAATCATAGATTTGGAATGTTTTTCCATTGCTCATAGCAACAAAGAAACCTTTTGGGAATTTAGTTCCAAAATTGAAGTTTATAGCATCAGCTCCGTCACATTCGATAGTAGAAACTGGGATTTTAGCAATCAATTTGTGTTCATTCGGATTTGAAGCTTCACCTTGTCGTTTGTATACATTAAAATAATTTGCTTGTTGATCCGAAATTAAGATATAGCCATCTGTTGCATTGGTTTTATAAATTGCAATTCCTTCGTGGTCGCGTTTAAAATCTTTTTGCCCAAAAAATGCAATTTCTTCGTTTCCTTTTTCTGGATCAGCATAATATTTTCTAATTCCTGCTGTTTCGTCAGCATAATAAATAAAGCCTAATTCTTCGTCAACTGCAATGGCTTCAATCTCTTTATTACCCGAATAATTTCCAAATTTGCGTACTAAAGTTGCTTCTATTTTTCCGTTCTTGTTTTCTAATGCATATTGATGTAGGTATTCTCCACTTACACCGTCTTTACGACCAACGATTGCATAAAACTTGTTGTTTTTGCTTTTGTAGAGCGCAATTCCCATTGGGTCTCGTAATGTTTCGTCTTTGAAAACTTCGACTCCGCCATCGTCAATCAATTTAAAATCTGGAAGCGAAACAATTCTAATTTTATTGTTTGCACGTTCGGTAAGTACTGCAATGTCTACGTTTTTTCCATTCAGAGGAAAACCGTACATAACATCTACATTATTTGGACGATTAAGTGGAACGATTTGGTTTACGATTTTACCATTCAAATCATAGGCATATAAACCGCCCGTTTCTTCTTGTTTGTCTGTTCCAATAATAAGTGATTTTTCAGGATTCTGATAATTGATCCAAATTGCAGGATCATCAGTGTCATTTGGTGTTTGCTCTGTTGTAACAGTTGGTTTTACCGCATTTGTAGGAACTGGAGCCAGTTTAGAGGATTCACAAGAAAATAAAATAGTGAAGAGTGATAATGTGAAGAATATTTTTTTCATAATTGTTTAGAAATCAAATTTTAGACCTAAAGTAAAACGTGGTTGATAATATTCGAGTTGCATTGTTTGACTCGAAACTCCTTGGTAGTAGCGCAAAGGTTGATTTGTTAAATTGTTTGCTTCTGCAAAAATTCGCAATTGATTCGAGAATTTATACGACGCATTTGCATCCAAAAATAATTGTTTGTCATAGTAACTATCCTCGAAAGCATTTCCTCCAATTTCGTCTAAATAAGCGGCTGTATAATTAACCGAAACACGTGCAGAAAACTTTTTGTTCTCAAATGCTAACGAACCATTAAACATATGCGGAGCTGTTTTTGGTAAATCAAGATCTTCTCTCAAATCACCATCTTCATTGGTAATTCCTTTCGCTTTCGAATCGGTGTATGTATAGTTAAGATAAATTCCCAAATGTTTGAAAAATTCACCTGGAATAAAATCTAATTGACGTTGAAAAGCTACTTCAAACCCAAATACATTCACGTGATCTCCATTTCTTGCTTGTGTCATTTTCCAGTTTTCTCCAGCAGGAACAGGATTTGCAATGTCAGGAAAAAGCGTTTGGAAATCATTTGTTGTAAATGTATTGTTTTTGTACGTATAGATAAAATCGTTTAACTTTTTGTAAAAGAATCCTCCCGAAACAATTCCAATATTCTCAAAATAATTTTCAGCCATCAAATCATAATTCATGGCGTAAGTCGCTTTTAGATTTGGATTACCAGCAAAAAGCTCTGTATCTTCTTTCAAAACACTTACAAAAGGTGCTAAACTGTAATAATTTGGTCGTGCAATACTTGTTGTGAAAGCCGCTCTCAAAATAAAATCATTTGTAAATTTATGTTTCAAAGAAAGACTTGGTAAAACATTGGTATAATCATTTTTGTGTTTGATTTCTCCAATCAAATCTTCCTCGTCTTGCACATAATTCCCAGCATAATCTATCGAAGTATTTTCGATACGAACACCAACTATTAAAGATGTTTTAGATGATAAATCTTGATCCCAACGAATATATCCTGCCGAAATATATTCTTTCGCTTTATAGTTAGAGGCTAGATATTTAGAAGGCTCTAAGTTAGATTTGAATAGATTTGTATTGTTTAAATCTAAATTTCCTAATTGATGATTTGAATAGAAATATCCAGCTTGATATTTTTTACCAGCATTGAAACGATTGCTTGACCAATTTACAGGATTTTGAGTACTCAAATTTCCCATTCCATCTATGCTTTCGTACGAATAGAAAATATTTTCGCGCACTTTGTCTTTCAATCGAAGGCGACCACCAAAACGTAAACGTCCTTTCTGATTTGGGATAACACTTAAGGGAACTCTGAAATTAAGCTTTGCACCAAATTCTGTTTCATCTGTATAATTGTGCTGTTCTGATAACGAACTAACTTTGAATTTGGTCAAATCTTCTGCAGAAGTTGTTGTTACATTTGGATATTTTGCATCAGATAAATCTTCATTAAACGTAACACCTTTTGCACGATAATCAATGTAGCGCTCATTTGGTCTGTCTTCGCTCGCTTTTGAGTAAGAAACAGCCCAATCCATATCCATTTTTGGTGATAATAAATGCTCTCCTCGTAACGAAACATTGTAAACACGTTGATCTTCTAAACGCGTATTTTTATTGCGGTTATTATCAATTCCACCTTTTGTTTGGCGACGTATATTTCCTTTGTAAGTTCCTGTTTTTTCATCAAATTCTAAATCGCGATAAGTTACTCTATAACGATTTTCTCGGTCGTCACGCCAATTGTAAATAGCAGAAAGATCAATTCTATTGTTTTCATTAAACTTATAATCTGACGAAAAAGACGCACTTCTTCTTACGCGTTGAATGTCATATTTACGAATCTGAAATTGTGACAAATAGGTTTTATTTTCATCTTTGTCCCAAACTGCTTCGATATTATCCGAACCAAAATTTTGAACCTGATAACTTCCTGAAACAACCACACCTAATTTCTTGTCAAAGAATCTATTTCCATATAAAAAAGCTGAATTGTACAAGCCTTTTTCGCGAATTGGTGCATAACCACCAGAAGCCGTTATAGAAATACGCTCTTTGTTTGGAACAGCACGCGTAATCAAATTTACAGCTCCACCAATTGCGTCTGCATCCATATCTGGCGTCAAAGTTTTGTTCACTTCTATAGATGAAATCATCTCTGCAGGAATCAAATCCATTTGTACATTTCGGTTATCACCTTCGGCAGACGGAATACGATCACCATTCAACATGACTGAGTTTAATTCAGGCGAAAGACCTCTAATGATAATGTTTCTGGCTTCTCCTTGATCGTTTTGCATTGTTACTCCAGTCACACGTTTTAACGCATCTCCGATGTTAGAATCGGGAAAACGACCAACTTGATCTGAAGAAATAATATTGGTAATATTTCCGTTATTTTTTTGTTGATTCAATGCTTTTGCTTGCCCTTTTAAATAATCTCCAACTATAACAACTTCATTTAGTTCGTTGTAACCTGCGTTTAGAGAAAAATCAATAACTGCTGTTTTATTTTCGGTAACTTCTATTTGTTTTGAGATGGTTTCGTATCCTAAATAATCAATATAAATGGTATAAATACCAGGTGTAAGATTTAGAAATTGATAATTACCATTTTGGTCAGATACAGTATATTTATTGGAATTCTCGATGCGAATTGTAGCTCCTGGTAACGAAAATTGATCGTTAGAATCTACAACTTTTCCTGAGATAACACCGCTTTGAGCCAAAACGAATGGACCTAGAATGAATAAGGAGAGTTTTAAAAGATGTTTCATTAGAAATTAATTTCGTCAAAAATACATTTGCTATATATCTTAATTGTTAAATATTTATTAAGAATATTTAACAATTATAAAATTACTTCAATGATTAGTATGTAATTTGATATTTAATCTAGCTTTTTACTAATTTTAGATGCGTAGTAATTGTTACTTTTGCATGAAATAAAACTTCTGATGTCGATTGCTGAATATTTAAAATTCAATCAAAAAATAAATTATAAAAACGAAATATTAGCCGGCTTAACTGTTGCTATGACAATGATTCCTGAATCGCTTTCGTTTGCAATTTTAGCTGGTTTATCACCTTTAATAGGTTTATATGGTGCATTTATCATGGGAATTGTAACGGCGGTTTTTGGAGGAAGACCAGCGATGGTTGCGGGTGGAGCAGGTGCTACCGTTATTACTTTAATCGCGTTGAATGCAACGTATGGTGAGCAATATATTTTTGCTGCGGTTGCTTTAGCAGGAGTTTTCCAGATAGTAATTGGTGTTTTCAAATTAGGAAGATTTGTTCGTTTAATTCCTCAACCTGTTATGTATGGCTTTCTAAATGGTTTGGCTGTTGTTATTTTTATGTCACAAATAGAACAATTCAAATCAACTACGAATGGAATAACGAGTTGGTTGAGTGGTACACCTTTTTATACGATGGCTGGATTGACGCTAATTACGGTTCTGATAGTTTATTTCTTTCCGAAGTTAACGAAAATTATTCCAGCTTCTTTGGTTGCAATTCTTGTGACTTTTCTATTGGTAATTGGATTTCATATTGATACAAAGACTGTTGGTGATATTGCGAGTATCAAAGGAGAATTGCCAAGTTTTCATATTCCGAGTGTTCCGTTTACGTTAGAAACCTTGAAAATTATTTTGCCTTATTCGATTATTATGGGTTCGGTTGGGTTAATTGAAACTTTGCTAACGCTTACTTTGGTGGATGAGGTGACTGAAACGAAAGGTTCGTCGAATAAAGAATGTTTGGCGCAAGGTGCTGCAAATATTACAAATGGTTTTTTCGGTGGAATGGGAGGTTGTGCAATGATTGCTCAGACGTTTGTTAATTTAGATGCAGGTTCTCGTTCGAGATTAGGACCAGCAATTGGTGCAATTACAATCTTGATTATTATTCTAATTGGTGCTCCAGTGATTGAGAAAATTCCAATGGCAGCACTTGTTGGTGTAATGATGATGGTTGCAATCTCGACTTTTAAGTGGGGATTTTTTAAATTGATAACTAAAATGCCAAAATCGGATGTGTTTGTAAGTATTTTGGTGGCGATTATCACGATTGTGTTACATAACCTTGCTTTGGCTGTTTTTGTAGGTGTTATTGTTTCGGCTTTGGTTTTTGCTTGGGATAATGCTAAACGTATTCGAGCACGTAAATCTGTTGATGAAAATGGACGAAAAATATATGAGATTTATGGACCACTTTTCTTTGGTTCGACTTCTACTTTTTTAGAAAAATTTGAAATTAATTCTGACCCAAAAGAAATTATTATAAATTTGAAAGAGAGTAGAATAGTTGATATGAGTGCAATCGAAGCTTTAAATATTATTACATCTAAATATGCACAACAAGATAAAATTGTAATTTTGCGACATTTGAGTAAAGATTCAATCCGATTATTAGAAAATGCTAAAAGCGTTATCGAAGTTAATATCGAAGAAGATCCGACTTATAATGTGATGCCAAAATAAAAAAGTCAGCTTTTTAGAAGCTGACTTTTTTTATAAATATCGTTCATTAATTACATTCATATGATGGATGGAATGACCAGCCATTACATAACCGATTTTCTCAACAGAATACTCTCGATTACCAACTTTTCCTATTTTGTTTAAAGTTTGATCATTAAAAGATTCAAACTGAAAGTAAGTTGCTTTCATCAAATTAGTCCATTCTTTTATTAATTCTTCAGGCTTTCTTTCATTTGCATTCGAAGTCAATACATAGGCGTTTTCATCGAAGAAATTTAATGTTTGTGAATCTTCTCTCGCAATATGTTGCGCACGATAAGAAAAAATACGTTCGCAATCTATACAATGTTGTATCATTTCTTTGATAGTCCATTTACCTTCTGCATATGCATAATCCCATTTATCTAATTCTGTTACAATTATTAATGTTTTCTTGATGTCAGCAATACGTGTCTGTAAAGCATCTACAACTTCTATTCCATCGTAAATAGAAGTATAATTGTCGTGGTTTATTGTATTCATTTTTCAGTAATTTTTTACAATTTAAGGATAATTTGATGGAGTTATTTTAAGTATTTGTTAAAAATAAACCTTCATTTTTTTGAATTCATTTTTGATTTTAATAAAAAAATACGATTCTTTTAGAAATCATAAATCTTGTATTTGATAAATTTATTTTCCTGAAAATCGTTGTTAAGTTTGAGTTGGAAAGTAATTTTAAAAACATAGAATATAAGCGCATGATTTCTAACTTATCATACTCAAGTGGTGCATCACAATATCCTCTTTTAGGAGAAACAATTGGCGAAAATTTACGAAATACAGTTGCAAAATATCCGCAACAAGAGGCTTTGGTTTGCGTAGATCAAAATTATAGAGCGACGTATACAGAATTTTATTCACAAACCGAACAAATAGCAAAATCATTGATTGCAATTGGTTTGCAAAAAGGAGATCGCGTAGGTATTTGGGCGCCAAATCGTGCGGAATGGACATTGTTACAATATGCAACGGCCCGTGTGGGAATGATTTTGGTTAATTTGAATCCTGCTTATCGTGAAAATGAACTCGAATTTGTATTAAATCAAGCTGAAATTTCTGCAGTTTTTGCTTCTTTAAGCTTCAAAACAAGTGAGTATAAAGTGATGTTGAATAATGTAAAAGAGAATGCGAAATTACTAAAACATATCATTATTTTTGAAGAAAATTGGGATGATTTTTTGATTAAAGGAGAAGAAATTTCGACTTCAGAAGTGCATCAAATAGAGCAATCTGTTCAGTTTGATGATGCTGTAAATATTCAATATACATCTGGAACAACAGGCTTTCCAAAAGGAGTAACTTTAACGCATCATAATTTATTGAACAATGGTTTTTTTATTGGTGTTCGATTAAATTATACGCATCGTGATCGTGTTTGTATTCCTGTTCCATTTTATCATTGTTTCGGAATGGTAATTGGTAATATGGCGTGTACTTCGCATGGCGCTTGTATGGTAATTCCTTCGGATAGTTTTGATCCTGCAAAGACTTTAAATGCAGTCGAAATGGAAAAGTGTACATCACTTTATGGAGTTCCGACGATGTTTATTGCGGAATTAGAATTACCAAATTTTGATCGTTTCGATTTAACATCTTTGAGAACTGGTGTAATGGCTGGTTCGCCTTGTCCGATTGAAATTATGAAGAAAGTGCAAGCTAAAATGAATATGAAAGAAGTTTCGATTTGTTATGGGATGACAGAAACTTCGCCAGTTTCTACACAAACTATTATCGGAACACCTTTAGAAAAGCAAGTTTCGACGGTTGGAACAGTTCAAGATCATTTAGAAATTAAGATTATTGATCCGCAAACAGGAGATATTTTACCTCGTGGAATTGCTGGTGAATTTTGTACAAGAGGTTATTCCGTCATGCAAAAATATTGGAACAATCCGGAAGCAACTGCGCAAGTTATTGACGAAAATAATTGGTTGCATACTGGTGATTTAGCGACTATGGATGTTGATGGTTATATTAATATTACTGGACGAATTAAAGATATTATTATCAGAGGAGGAGAAAATATTTCACCAAAAGAGATTGAAGATTTTTTGTACGAACATGAATCAATTTCTGATGTTCAAATTATTGGCGTTCCAAGTATCAAATATGGAGAAGAAGTAATGGCTTGGGTGAAAGTGAAAGATGGTATTAGTGTAACAGAAGACGAATTGAAGGCTTATTGTTTATCCATTGCTCATTTCAAACGTCCTAAATATTGGAAGTTTGTACAAGAATTCCCTATGACTATCTCAGGGAAAATTCGAAAAATAGAAATGAGAGAAGTTTCTATAAAAGAATTAGGTTTAGAAAATGCACGAAAAGTGAAAACATCTTAAAAAAAGTATTAAAATCTATATCAAAAGTAGACTCAAAAATAATAATTTCAATTATCTTTGAGTCTATTTTAATTTTACAAAAATAAACGATCTAAACGATGTCAAATATCTTATTAATCGAAGATGAACAGGCAATTCGCAACGTTTTGAAAAGCATTTTAATGGACGAAAATCCAAAATGGAATGTGGATGAAGCTGAAAACGGAGCTATAGGGCTTGAAAAAATAAAAGAAAAAGAATACGACTTAATTATAAGTGATATAAAAATGCCGTTGAAAGATGGGATGGAAGTTTTATCGGAAGCGATGGAATACAATCCTGATTTAACAATGGTGATGATAACGGGGCACGGAGATGTTGATTTGGCTGTAGATGCGATCAAAAAAGGTGCGTACGATTTTATTTCAAAACCACCAGATCTTAATAAATTATTGACGACTGTTCGTAATGCTTTAGACCGTAAATCGTTGCTGTCTTCGAATAAAGAATTGAAGAAAGAAAATAAAGCTTTAAAGAAAAAAGTTGCTAAAAAATATGAAATGATTGGTGATGCTCCTGCAATTGCAGAAGTAAAACAAATTATAGATAAAGTGGCTGCTACAGACGCTCGTGTATTGATTCTTGGTCCAAATGGAACAGGTAAAGAGTTGGTTGCTCATCATTTACACGAGAAAAGTAATCGTAATGTAAAACCTTTGGTTGAAGTGAATTGTGCGGCAATTCCAGCTGAATTAATCGAAAGTGAATTGTTTGGTCATGTGAAAGGATCGTTTACTGGAGCTGTTAAAGACAAGCAAGGTAAGTTTGAATTGGCAAATGGAGGAACAATTTTTTTAGATGAAATAGGGGATATGAGTCTTTCTGCTCAAGCAAAAGTTTTGCGTGCGCTACAAGAAGGAAAAGTTTCGCCAGTTGGTTCTGAGAAAGAGATTAATGTAAATGTTCGTGTAATTGCTGCAACAAATAAAGACTTACGAAAAGAGATTGAGGAAGGTCGTTTTCGCGAGGATTTATACCATCGTTTAGCGGTAATTATCATTAATGTTCCAGCACTTAATGATCGTAAAGATGATATTCCTGCTTTGGTTGAACATTTTATTACTGATACAACAAGTCAAAAATCTTTTGATAATTCAGCGTATGATGCTTTGAAAGAATTAGATTGGTCAGGAAATATTCGTGAGTTAAGAAATGTTGTTGAACGTTTATTGATTTTGGGTGATGATCCAATTTCGAGAAAAGATGTTGAACAATTCGTGAAAAAATAATTCATCTCAGATGAAAAAGATTTTCTTTTTGCTATTTATCAGTCAACTCTTTTTATTTTCTTGTAAAAAGGACAATGTAGAAGTGGATAAAAGTTCAGATAGCTTATCGCATGAAGATGTATTGTCTTTAGAAAAAAATTCTGTTTTTACAAATGAAACGCTTGTTTATAAGGGTGTTTTTGAAGGAAAATATTTTGGGGATAAAATTGTTTTGAAATTAGCAGATGATAAATTTACTGCTGAATACAAAGGTCAATCTTATAACGGAGAATTATTCAAAAAAGATGATGGATCGTTGATGGAGATTGATTCAAAAAAGAAAAAATTACCTTTTCAATTTTTACGTTGGTCGGACAATTCGGAGATTATGATTCTCAATGAAGATGGAATGGCTGATGATAATGGTGAAAATTATTTAACAAGAATTTCAGACAAATGAAAATAAAATTTACATGGATTTTAAGTCTTATTGCAATTACTTTTTTAGTAAGTTGTAATTCTTCTTCAGCCAGTAAAAATGATGAATTAGGAAAACGTTTTTTCGAAAATTATTCATCTCGAAAAGATTACAAGAAAATGTTGTCTTTTTACAATGATAGTTTGGTATATGAAAATGTAGCACAATATTCGGGAGGTTCTACGGTAGACCCGCGTTATTTATTGAATGATATTATTCGTTGGAGTGATCAAACGATGCAATATGAAAATAATAAATTATTGAAAGTAAATGAATTATTTTCTAACGATTCGATGATTATTGCAAACGGAGAATTTTCGCCTTATACCTATAATGGAATGAAGTTTCCAGCGATGAAATTCACGACATATTTGTATTTAGATCAAAATTCGAAAATCAAAAAACAAGTTGATTGGTTTAATTATCCAATTGAGGATATTATAGAGTTGTATCAATTGCAACAAGGTCAAGACAAAATAAAACTAGATAAACAATAGTTTTTAGTAAATCCAGTTAGAGTTTTTTAACTGGATTTTTTTATTTTTAGATATGATAAGAATTGCCGTAGAAAATGATATTCCTGAACTGAAAAGAATGATGATAAAATTGTTACAACATCATCAAGAGTTTAATGCATTGTATCAAATAGATTTGACCTACAAACATGATATTGATGATTTTTTCAAGGGAATTTTACATCAACAGAATATAAAAATATTTGTAGCCGAAATAGAAAATCAGTTGACGGGATATATTATTTGTTCGAAACATCTTCGTCCGAAATATTTTGTGATTAAATCAAAAGGAAGAATAGATTCGTTGTATGTTGATGCAAATTATCGCAATCAAAACATCGCTTCTAAATTGGTTAAAGAAGCGATAAATTTCTTGAACGATCAAGCATATATTGAATTAGAATTTACAGCTGAAAATCAATTTGCAAAAGGTTTTTGGCTGAAAAATGGTTTTGAGATTTTGAATCATCAATGTATTTTGAAATTGAATTAATATCAAAAAAAAAGCTCCAAAATAGGAGCCTTTAATTTATTGTTCAGAATTGAAATAGACTTTATAATAATACATTTTCTTTTCTTCGTCAAAACCACGCTCCAAATATTCTTCAGCTGCATCAGGATTTGTCAAATCTAATTTGATGTTAATCTTTGTATCTAATTTAATTTCACTTTTAATTTTCTTAGATTCTTTCATCAAAGTTGGAACTGAAACTTCGAAAGCTTCCACAAATTCAACACGATTATTTTCGCTATAATCTTTCTTATATTCTTTGAATTCATCAATAATTTCGAAAGGTTTCAAAACTTGATCTTCAAAAATTTCATTCGTTACAACTTCATTCGAATTCAACACATTTATCGAATTTGAGATAAATTCTGCTTGTTGTTTTTTGTCTGTTTTATCCAAAAGAAAATCATTCGAGAAATCTGTAATCAACTCCATATATTTCTTCGTATGGTAATTGTTGTCCTTAATCAAATCAATTTCTAAGAAATTTTTCTTCCAATATTCTGACTCCACATTTTTATCATCGATAGAGTAGACGCGGAAACCTTCGTCGCGATAAGCATCAAGAATAAGACAGGCTTTGTCGATTCCTTCTAGCTTATAACCTTTCCAAATGTTGTAATCTAAACCACGTGATTCGTCAAAACGCAAGAATTTCTTCTTATTCTCTAATTTATAAATTCCAATTCCACGGCAAGGAATTCCGTCGAACATCATATTTTCGAAAAGGGCAATAAAAACTTCACCACTTTTGATCTGCGGATGTAATGATTTCTCGTATAAATGACTTAAAACTTCTTGCGAAAAATCGATAAAATCTATTTCTTCATCAAACATTTGCTTGCATTGATTATACAAAACATTAAATTCTAACTTTTCTGTATAATGCGTGAAACGATTAATTTCGAGTGTTTTTTTGAAAGGACTTAATAAGAAAGGTACCAATTGTTCTTCCTTAGATTCATCGTATTCTAGTGTTTTATCGGCAAAAATGTTAGCTTCTTCTCGAACTTTATGTCCAACTTTTTGTAAACTAATAAAGGCGATGTAAGCATTTTTAACGTCAATCATTTTATATAATTTCTTAAAAACAAAAGTAATCAATTCAGAAATCAATACAAACGATGTCAGGAATAAAAATATTTAACAAAATTGTCAAACAAAATTGTTAATGCAATTCATTGAATTTGAATGGCTTATAAATTATTTTGATTGTTATAACATTTTCTATGGTTTAAACTTATAATTATGGCACGGAAATAGTATTAGGAGAAATGTCTTAATTTATTAAAAAGTTGGGTGATGAAAAAAATTAAATTTACACTTTTAGGAGTAGCTTTTACAGCCATGTTAGCTGTTGGTGTAAATGCTCAAGATAGAGGTCAAAGAGGTGGTGAGAGAAGTTCTTCTTCAAGAGAAGCAACTTCAAGAAGTCAAGGGAATGGACGCTCTGAAATGGCTAGAACAGAAAATAGAACTAGCCGTATTGAAGGAAATAGAACAGAAAGAATAGGTCGTGGAAATTCTACGAATGAATCTTGGAAAAATTCTACAAATAGAACAGAACGTGAAACTAGTACACGTATAGATAGAAATAATACTGCTATTGTAGGTAGCAGACCAAGTTCTAATAAAGATTGGAATAATAGTAGAAATAGCCAAGGAAATCAAGGCAATAGATCTGAGAGTTTAAAAAACAGAGATTTCTACAACAATCCAGTTCGTATAAATTCTAGCTCATACAACAGAGGAAACCGACCAGTTTCTAATGTGAATGTAAGAAACTATAACAAGTATTCGTATAACAGTTATAACTTCTACGGAAACAATGGTATTTACTATCGTCCTTATAACAATGGATATGTGAGATATATGCCATATGTAGGATTTAGAATTAATATTTTACCAGTAGGTTATGTAACAATTAATATTGGTAATAGAAATCCATATTATTTCTACGAAGGTGTTTATTACAGCCCAAATAGAAATTATTATGAAGTAGTTCAAGCTCCACTAGGTGCTATCGTATATGCGTTACCAGCAGGATATGAAAGAGTAGATTATGGAGGAGAATATCTGTATGAATTTGGAGGTGTTTTGTACCAAAAAATTTACAATAGAGGAACAAGAGCTTATCAAGTAGTAGGTTATTTAGATTAGTATAGGTTTTAGTAGTTAAGTAAAAGCCCAAACAGATTGTCTGTTTGGGCTTTTTATTTGTAGCGAAGAGCAGAATCGAACTGCCGACCTCAGGGTTATGAATCCTGCGCTCTAACCATCTGAGCTACCTCGCCTAAATTTTAATTTTTGCAAAGGTAATTTTTTTTTGATTTTATAACAAAACTTATTTTGATTTTCTTTGGTAGATACAATTCATTTTATATCTTGCGACTTCAATAAAATAGAATTATGCCAAAAAAGAAATATCAAGTAGAATTTTCAATCAAGTCTTCACCGTCTTTGCTATATAACTATATTTCAAACCCTTCTGGTTTATCAGAATGGTTTGCAGATAACGTAAATTCTCGTGGAGAAAAATATACTTTTATTTGGGATGGACACGAAGAATCTGCATTTTTGATGAAATCTAAGCAAGATGGATACGTGCGCTTTCAATGGGAATATGATGAAGATACAAAATATTTCTTCGAATTAACAATTGTAGAAGACGATTTAACGAACGATGTATCATTAGTTATTACAGATTTTGCTGATGAAGACGAAGTAGAAGAATCAAAACAATTGTGGGAAAGTCAAATTGAAGATCTAAAAAAAATCTTAGGATCTGTTTAAAATCTATTATTTTGAAAATTAACTTAGGTGGCGTTATTGTCGAAAAAGCAAATGCAGAAATAGGAATTCAGAACAGAGCTTTTCGTAATGGTGATGCTGTAAAAGAAATTTTGCGATTTGTAAATGGTGAAATTATTGATTGGGAAGATCATTATTTCAATTTAATGGCTTCTATGCGTATTTACCGCATGAATATTCCGTTAGATTTTACACCAGAATTTTTTCAAGAACAAATCAATTTATTAGCAGAAGCAAATCAGACCAAATCAGGGAAAGTAGAATTTTTTGCGTTCAGAAATGATGAGGAAGATTATCTAAAAGCATCCATCAATTATTTGATTTCCATTGAAAATAGTGAAAATGATTGGGAGTTTTTACAAGCTGAAAACGAAATTGATGTTTACAAAGATTATGCGATCAATACTGCATTTTATTCACTTGTGAATACGTATCGTCCAGAAGAAAATATTGCAGAAATCTATCGTTTAGAGAATGATTATGCTGATATTATTTTGCTAAATGCAAACAAAAAAATGGCGCGTTCTTTACGAGGAAATATTTTTGTTGTGAATGGAGAAACGATTCGTACACCGAAAAAAGAAGAAGGTGTTATTACTAGTGTTTTGAGAAATAATTTCATTACAAAAATTAATAAAGCCGAAGAATTTAAAGTAGAAGAAGTCGAAATTTTTCCATTTGAAATTCAGAAGGCAGAAGAAGTTTTCATTTTGATTGATGGAATTGGAATTTTACCAATTACCAAAAATCGTAAAAAAGAATACACTTTAGACAAAACAAAATCGATTTTTAAGTATTTATAATTGATTAATTCATAGAAGGATCAGCGGGGGTGTTTAGCCAAATTAAGTTCTCACCTCCAAGCTGTTTCATCAATTTTTTCCACAAATCAGCATCCCAACGCTCAAAAATATCAAAATCCAAATCCGTTACAGCCCACGAATTATTGTTTAATTCATCTTTGATTTGCTTTGGTGCCCAACCACAATATCCAATAAAAAACTTGATTTCATCTTGACTAATCAAATTCTGATTTACTGCATCACGCACATCTTCATATACGCCAGACCAATATAAATTTTTAGTAATTTTTTCACTATTTCTGATTAAATCAGGTCGTTTGTGAATATAATAGATGTTTTCTTTATCGACAGGTCCACCTTCAAAAACAATAGATGCAGACTCCATTTCAGATACAAAAATACTAATCGGAATATGAGAAGAATGATTAAGAATAAAACCAATACTTCCAGATTCTAAGTGTTCTGTAATTAAAATTACACTTCTCTGAAAAATATCGTTACTTAATGTTGGTTTTGCGACCAAAATAACTCCTTTTTTTATACTTTTGATAGACATTTTTGTTTCGGTTTTGTTACGTGAAATCTTAACGAAATATACAATTAGCTGTTTAAAAATATAAAATAATCATTAATGAAACAAGATTTAAGTTATAAAAGAAAAGTTTACGAAAAACAGTCGATGAATTTTGATTCGTTAAGAGAAAATCCGATCGAACAATTTCGTGATTGGTTTCTGCAAGCTGAAGAATCGGATGGAGTGGATGAAGCAAATGCGATGTCTGTTGCAACGATTGGTGAAGATGGATTTCCGAGAACGCGTGTTGTTTTATTGAAAAGATATACGGACGAAGGTTTTATTTTTTATACGAATTACAACAGTCAGAAAGGAAAAGCTTTATTAGAAAATCCGAAAGTTTGTTTGTCATTTTTTTGGCCATTTCTAGAAAGACAGATTATTATAAAAGGTGTGGCTGAAAAAACTTCGGATAATAATTCGGATGGATATTTCGAAACACGTCCAAGAAGTAGCCAGTTAGGCGCTTGGATTTCGGCGCAAAGTTCTGTGATTGATGAGCACGAAGATTTAGCGACAGAGGAATTGGAATTAGAAAAAAAATACGAAGGAAAAGAAATTCCTCGTCCAGCACATTGGGGAGGTTTCTTGATTCGTCCAACTGAGATAGAGTTTTGGCAAGGACGTCCAAGTCGTTTACACGATAGAGTTCGTTATGTTTTACAAGACGATTTTGATTGGAAAAAAGAGCGTTTAGCACCTTAAGATATAAAACAAAAGCCTCTAATTAAGAGGCTTTTGTTTTTGATGTATAGTCTAATAATGGTTCGTATTCTTTTAGGAAAGCAGCTTTTTTTTGAAACAATAAGTTATTTGAAACTTGATCTACAAAGTATAAATTTTCGATTAAATTTTCAAAAGCATTGTTGTTATAACCTGTAGAGTCAAAAAAGAAAATCCAATCTTCATCTATAAAATATTGTGCATTTTCAATTTCTCGAATAGTTATTTTTTCCTTTGCGATTTCACTTTGTAGAATATCTTTTGTTACATTTTTAAGTTGCTCTATTTAATTATTCAAAACTGTTAAAGCTTCGATTCTTAGCTTTTCATGAATGGGTTTTGTTGCAAAATTAATATGAGTTCTAATTTCATTTACCAATTGAATATTTGCTGATAAATCTGCTTCAACTTTGATGCAATCTTCTAACAAAATAGTTTTTTGTTCATCTAAATTAGATTTGAAAAATATTTTGATATTGTCTAAATATTCTGAGAACTCAGCTTCTTTTTCCTTATTTATTTGCTCTAATTCTTCTTTAACTTTCAGTACATCTTGTTTTTTATTGTAAACAACATTGTTGTATTTGAATGGTTGCGGCTTTTTTTGACCAGTAAAAAAATCTAATTGAAGTAAATCAATTTGTAAAGCTAAATATTGTTTTGCAACTAAAATATTTTCATCCGAAAACAATTCATTCGTAGGAATATTTTGTTGTTTATTCGTTAAATCAACTTCTTTAATTCGATCAAAAGGTAAATCATAATTTGTAAAAAAATGATTGTAAACTTTAGGGTAATTGTATTTATTATAAATGGTTTTAAACGTTTCAATAAATTCTGAATTATTTATTTCATTAACACGGTATAAATTTAATTGAAAGAAAAAATTGAATGTAAATTCTTCTTCAAATTCATTATTTTTTTGAAGTAATGTAATTGCTTTTGGAGATTTATCTATTTCAGAATGATGATTTGTAGACGCTATATTTGCCAAACGTTTGTCCATTTCTGGATGTGTCGACCATAAATCTTCAAATTGTAGTAAAGAATGATTTTGATTAAATTCATTAATTCCAACAATAGCTAAATTATTTTCTAAAAAAAGTTCGTAATCATCGATATAAAAGTCAACTAATTGATTCATGTTTTGATAAATATTAGTCGAAAACTTTTTATCATCTTGTAAATTTGTATAAAAATTAGCTAATTCTTGGTAAACAAATTGATACAATTCTATTCTCAATAATGGTTTGCTCATCGTCTCAATTCCCACAACATTTGTTGCAATTTGATCAGCATGAAATTCCATTTCTCGACTTAATTTTAGATAATTGAATTCTAATTTTTTGTGAATTATTTTCAAAATAGATTCAATCATTTTATTGTAAGCAACAGCGCCCATTGAAATAAAACCAACAATTCCATTAATTTGGCCTAAATTATCAACATCAAATTTTAAGGTTTGATTACTGTATAAAATATCTTCCATAATTTTGGTCGCATTTCCAACATGGCTACCAATTGTCATTGATTTTTGAGAAAAATGCCCAAATTCGTGCGCAATAATTCCTTTTAACTCATTTTGAGAAATACCATGAAGCAAACCAACGCCAATGGATAAGTTTTTTCTTGTTGGAAAAACTAAACTTTGCAAATTGTTCGAATAGGAAACATATGCATTTACATCATCAATAATAAATACTTTTTTGGGATGTTTTGTGCCAACTTTATCTGCGGTTGCTTTTATTAATTTGAATAATTCTGGTTGATCCGTTTCAAAAATTTCAATTCCATTTGTAGCTGTTTTTTTGAAAATATTTAGAATAAATTTAATATTATAGTAAACGATTAAACCTCCTAAAGCCAACAGTCCCAAACCTAAAAAAATGGTAATCCACATTGGTTTAGCAATGACGATAGCGATTCCTCCACAAACACAAATTATGAAAATGATGATGCTCAAAATTGTAGAAAAGAAGAGAGTAATCAAGAAAAGAGCAATCCATACTGCCGATTTTTTTTGCGCCTTTTTGTACGTTTCGGAAACGTTTATTTTAAAAGAATTCATAGTGTTAATTAAAGTTTCGAATATAAAAAAACCTGATGAAATTTCATCAGGTTTTTTCTATATCATTTTATTGTTGATTATTTATTAAACTCTTGTGCAGTTTTACGAATAATCGCTAAACATTCGTGTAATTGTTCTTCGTTCATCACTAAAGGAGGAGCGAAACGAATGATGTTTCCGTGTGTAGGTTTGGCTAATAATCCGTTGTCTTTCATTGCAACACAGAAATTCCATGCTGTTTCAGATTCTGGTGTATCGTTGATTAAAATTGCATTTAATAAACCTTTTCCACGAACTGATTTGAATAATGGAAATTCTTCAGCCATTTTCGTGATTTCTGTTCTAAAAATTTGTCCTAATTTTTCAGAATTTTCAGCTAATTTTTCGTCCAAAACAACTTGCAAAGCTTCTGTAGCAACAGCCGCAGCTAATGGATTACCTCCATAAGTAGAACCGTGTTGTCCTGGTTTGATGACATTCATTATTTCATCATTTGCTAAAACTGCAGATACTGGATAAGCTCCACCTGAAACGGCTTTACCTAAGATTAAAACATCAGCATCAATATTTTCGTGATCGATTGCTAACATTTTTCCTGTACGTGCGATTCCTGTTTGAATTTCGTCCGCGATAAATAAAACATTATGTTGTTTACATAATTCTTCACAAGCTTTCAAATATCCTTCAGAAGGTACATTAACACCAGCTTCTCCTTGAATTGGTTCTACTAAGAATCCACAAATTTTATCTGCTTTTTCTTCTAAAATTTGTTTCAAAGCTTCAACATCATTGTATTCTACAGCTTCGAAACCACTTGTGTAAGGATTGAAATTTTTACGTGCATCTTCATCATTCGAGAAAGAAATAATAGTAGTTGTACGACCATGGAAATTGTCTTTACATACTACAATAATCGCTTCACCAGTTGGAATTCCTTTCTTTTCGTAACCCCATTTACGAGCAATTTTTAGCGCTGTTTCTACAGCTTCTGCACCCGTATTCATTGGCAATACTTTATCGAAACCGAATAATTCTGTGATAAATTTTTCGTATTTTCCTAATTCCGCATTATAAAAAGCACGAGAAGTTAACGTTAATTTTTCGGCTTGATCTTTCAACGCTTTAATAATTCTAGGATGACAGTGACCTTGATTAACAGCTGAATAAGCTGATAAAAAGTCGAAATATTTTTTTCCATCAACATCCCAAACGTAAACACCTTCACCTTTTTCCAATACAACTGGAAGTGGGTGATAGTTATGCGCTCCGTATTTTTCTTCTAATGCAATTAATTCTGCTGATTTTTCCATGTAATGATTTGTTTTTGTTTGTTCGTAATATTTTATAAAAAAACCGACAAATAATGGTCGGTTCTATTTCGTTTCTAAATTTTTCTCAATTAATTGAATATCTTTTCCAAAGAATTTTTTTGCCACTTTTATAATATTATCTGTATTGTCAGAAATATAAAATGTATAGTTTGCAACAGTATCTTTCGCAGCCAATTTTCCTTCTTTTGCCAATTGATAAATTACTTGATTCACGACAATTAAAGGTGAATTTACGATATCAACTTTTCCTTCAAATACTTGATTGATTTCTTTTTCCAGATGTGTATAATGCGTACATCCTAAAATAATCGAATCAATTCCTTCTAATTTTTTGTTCAATAAATACGTTTCTAAAACTGCTTTAGAAATCGTAGAATTTGTAAAACCCTCTTCGATAACAGGTACTAAGAGAGGAGTAGCCATTTCAATAACCGTAATATGTTTATTTCGACGACGAATTGCTTTCTTGTACGCGCCCGAATTTACAGTTGCTTTTGTTGCAATAACACCTATCTTTTCTCTTAATTCGAACGAAACTTTCTCCGCAACAGGCGAAATAACATCGATAACAGGAACATCTTTTCCTGCAGCTTCTCTAATTTCTTTCAACGAATTAGCGGTTGCAGAATTACATGCAACTAAAATCGCTTTACAATTATTGTCTATTAAAAAATTAGTAATGTCTACCGAAAATTGTGTAATCGCTTCTTTCGATTTTTCTCCATAAGGCAAATTTTGAGTATCGCCAAAATAGATCAAACTTTCGTTTGGTAGCAGACGTTTTATTTCTTTTGCAAACGTCAAACCACCAACTCCAGAGTCGAAAACACCAATTGGTCTGTTATCATTCATATCGCAAATTTAACAAATTAATTGATGTAAAATAATCTAGAAGCAATTCCGTCTGCGAAAAATTTTGCTTCGGGTTTCAAAATAATTTTATTTTCTTTCTTTTCGACTAAATTTTCGTTGATTAATTGATTGAGTTCTTGATGAAAAGAATTAACTAAAGGTTGAGAAAATTCTGAATTAATTCGATTTAAATCTATTCCATAAATTGTTCTCAATCCTATCATTATCATTTCATTAAATTTTTCTACTTCATTTAAAACTTCAATTTCTTGAGGTAGATTATTTTCGTTGATAGCTTGTATGTATTTAGAATTATTTGCAATGTTCCAAGCACGAGTTTTTCCGTTATAAGAATGCGCAGAAGGTCCAATTCCTAAATAATGAATTCCTTTCCAATAATTAGAATTGTGTAAAGAAAAATACTCTTCTTTTCCGAAATTGGAGATTTCATATTGAATAAAATCATTCGAAGTTAAAGTGTCAACTAAAAGTTGAAATTGTTCGTTTTGACGATCTTCATCAACCGGTTTTGTGATTCCTTTTTTGATTTGATGATCTAAAATTGTTTTTTCTTCGACTGTTAACGCATAAGAAGAAATATGTGGAACATTCAGCTCAATTGCTTTTTGCAAATTTTGCTTCCACATTTCGTTGGTTGTGGTCGTAGAACCATAAATCAAATCAATAGTGATATTTTCGAAACCAAAATCTTGCGCCAATTTTATCGAAGTTTCAGCTTCTTGTGCATTATGTGCGCGATTCATTAATTTCAAATCTTCTTCAAAAAATGATTGAACACCAATCGAAAAACGATTAATCGGAGTTGATTTTAAGAAATTAAGTTTTTCTTTATTCAAATCATCAGGATTCGCTTCGAGTGTAATTTCCTTTAAATTTTTGGTTGAATAATTTTTATAAATCGTTTCGAAAATACTTTCTAATTCAATTTCGGACAGGATAGAAGGTGTTCCTCCTCCAAAATAAATCGTTTCTAAAGGTGTTGAAATTTCATCTTTTCTGATCTCAAGTTCTTTATTAATTGCTTGAATTAAATTTGATTTATGTTGAAGATTTGTCGAAAAATGAAAGTCGCAATAGCTGCATTTTTGTTTACAAAACGGGATATGAATATAAATTCCTGCCAAAATATTATGATTTGAAGCAAAATTATAATGAAATTATAGGCTAAAAAAATTGTTATAAAAAAAACTAAAAATTAATATTGGTTTTGTAAATAAATCTTATATCTTTATCAACGAAAATAAAATACTATGAATAAAGGAACTGTAAAATTCTTTAATGAAGAAAAAGGATACGGATTTATTAAAGATGACGAATCAGGAAAAGAGTACTTCGTACACGTTTCTGGTTTAACAGACAAAGTAGCTCAAAACGATAAAGTATCTTTTGACTTAGAACAAGGAAAAAAAGGCATCAACGCCGTTAATGTGAAAGTAATCTAATTAATATATTATCTCAACATATTTCTTGTAAGCGACCTATTTAGGTCGCTTTTTTTATTCTTTGATTTCGTCGCTATTTTGATAAAACTCTGCATCACGAAGCAATTCATTCACGAAATGATACAATCTTCCTAGCTGATATTTTGCCAAATAATGACCATATAAACTCGCTAAATAGGTTCCTAAAGTAATCAATAATGCAATAGGAATACTCCAAATCCATACACTATTTCCTTGTACAATATATTCGGAAACCGCATAAGAGCCTAAGGTGATAAAAATAGC
Organism: Empedobacter sp. UBA2044; assembly: GCF_002333005.1. Classification (NCBI taxonomy): domain Bacteria; kingdom Pseudomonadati; phylum Bacteroidota; class Flavobacteriia; order Flavobacteriales; family Weeksellaceae; genus Empedobacter; species Empedobacter sp. UBA2044. Next base: position 51,809 of record NZ_DDBA01000028.1, on the reverse strand, counting down.
TCCGCTCAAACCATACAAAAATGCGAAAAATGTCCAAACATTAGAAGGCGGACCAATAATTCCTCTTACAACCAAATAGTTAGGATGATCATCGTCATCTTCAATTCTGATTTGTAATTGCGGGTGCCAATATTTATCCTTGTCTTTGCGGACACGAATCATCGCAACTTCCTGATTGGCATAACCTCCGTATTCAGTAGAATTTGTTTCAAGGTGTTTTTTGATTAAATCAATAAATTCTTGTTTTGATAAATGCGTAAAAACCTTAAAACGTGGTCGGCTTAAAAGAGATTTAATTGGAACTTTTTGGCTCATATTCTATTACTTTCTTTAAATTTACAATAAATGTTTAGATTATGACAAAAATCATTTCTGATACTTATGAGAAAATTTATGAAATAGTTCGTCAAATTCCCGAAGGACGTGTTTCTACTTATGGTTTGATAGCAAAATATATAGGAGAAAAATCTTCTGCGCGTGTGGTTGGCTATGCGATGAATCATGCACATAATCGAGAAGATGTTCCTGCGCATCGTGTTGTAAACAGAAATGGTTTGTTAACTGGAAAACATCATTTTAATCCTTCGAGTTTGATGCAGCAATTGTTAGAGAATGAAGGTGTGGAGATTATAAATGATAAAGTGATTAATTTTAAAGAAATTGTATGGGATCCGAATGAATCTCATTAAAATCTGTAACAAAATTTACTTTCTTCTTACTAATTTTACAAATCAAATGATATAGAAAATGGAATTTTTATTGCAAGCTCAAGGCTTAACAAGAAAATATAAAGATAAAGTTGCGCTTAATAATTTTAGTATCAATATTCCACAAGGTTCTATTTATGGACTTTTGGGACCAAATGGTGCTGGAAAAACGACTTTTATTCGTATTGTCAATCAAATTACAGCGCCAGATAGCGGGACAATTTTGTTGAATGGAGAACCTTTGACGAAAAAATCAATCGGTCAAGTTGGTTATATGCCAGAAGAACGTGGTTTGTACAAGAATATGAAGGTTGGAGAACAGGCACTGTATTTTGCAAAACTGAAAGGTCTTTCTTCTGCGGAAGCTAAAAAACGTACCGAATATTGGTTCGAGAAACTTGATATGATGTCTTGGTGGAACAAGAAATTGAGCGAGTTGTCGAAAGGAATGGGACAAAAAGTTCAGTTTGTGATTACAGTTATTCACAATCCTTCTTTGCTGATTTTTGATGAACCTTTTAGTGGTTTTGATCCTGTAAATGCACAAATTATTGCGAATGAAATTCTTGAATTAAGAGATAAAGGAACGACAATTATTTTTTCGACGCATCGTATGGAATCTGTAGAGGAAATGTGTGATCATGTTGCTTTGATTAATCAATCGAATAAAGTATTAGATGGAACAATTGAAGAAGTTAGAAATCAATTTAAGACAGGGAAATTTTCGATTCAATTGAATGAAATTCCCGCTGATTCTCTTCAAAATTTAGCGAATGAATTTGAGATTTCGGATGTACGAAACGTTAATCAACGAACTGAATTTAATTTGTTGTACAATAAAGAAACACCAACCAATGTGATTTTAGATAAATTGATGCAAGTGGGGCAAGTTCATCAATTCAAAGAAATTATTCCTTCGATGAATGATGTGTTTTTGGAAGCCGTCAAACAAAGTTCAATTCCTAATCTTTAAGCTAATTTTCAAATGAAAAATATATTTTTAGTTGCACAACGCGAGTTCTTTTCTCAAGTAAAAAACAAAGCGTTTATTGTTATGACTTTTCTTTCGCCTTTGTTGATTGTTGGAGCAGGAGCGGTGATTTTCTTTTTGAGTTCTGCAAATAATTCCGAAGTGAAAAACATTGCAATTGTAGATGAAAGTACAGAGTTTGTAACCTCGTTTAAATCGACTAAACAAATGATGTTCAGTATTTACACGCCTCAAGAATTGCAATCAATCAAAGATACACTGAAAGGAAGCGAATATTTGAATGCGATTCTTCATATTCCGAAAAATACAGATGGAAATTATGATAATATTGAGAAAAATACTGAATTAATCACAAATGGAAATCTTGGAATTACTGATCGTGAAAAACTTTCGAGAACGATTAGTGATAAAATAGTAAAAGAAAAACAGGCAAAATCTGGTATTGACAAAGCGGCTTTAGAAGCTTCTAAGGCACGTGTTAACCTGAATGTTTTTAACGTTACAGACGGAAAAGAAGATAAAGGAATGGAGTTGAAAATCGGATTATCGATGTTTTTAACTTACATTATTTTCATGTTTGTGATGATTTATGGTGTAAAAGTAATGCGTTCTGTGGTTGAAGAAAAAAATAATCGTGTTGTCGAAATTATCATTTCTTCTGTAAAACCTTTCGAATTAATGATGGGTAAAATCTTAGGAACGACAATGGTTGCAGTCACGCAATTTGCAATATGGATTGGAATGACAATGGGGTTATTGATTTTATTTCCAACAATTGCTGCTTCAAGAATGGATATGTCGCAACAAATGATGAATCAAGCACAATTAGCCGAGACTAATCCAGATATGATGCAAAAAGTAACAGAAATTAGCGAAGTATTGTTAACGTTTAATTATCCGTTAATCATTTTTGCTTTTATTTCTTATTTTATCTTAGGATATTTGTTCTACAGCTCTGTTTTCGCGGCAATTGGTTCTGCGGTTGACAATGATACAGATACGCAACAATTTACATATTTTCCTTTAGTTCCGATGATGATTGGACTTTACGGAAGTATGACAACTTTCGAAAATCCTGATGGTCCAGTTGCTTTTTGGTTATCAATGATTCCATTGACTTCTCCCATCTCAATGATTACTCGAATTCCGTTCGATGTTCCGATTTGGCAATTAGCTTTATCCTTATTTTTGCTGTTAATCAGTACAATATTTATGGTTTATATTGCTGGAAAAATCTATAGAATTGGGATTTTAATTTATGGTAAAAAACCAACTGTGAAAGAAATGATTAAATGGGTTTCTTATAAAAACTAATTTTACACAACTTATAAAACCAAAAAAAAGCTTGATTAATCAAGCTCTTTTTTTAATCGTCTATCGTATCTTTTTTGATGATTTTCGTATTATTTGGTACTTTTCCGTATAAAAAGTCGAGGTATATTTTACTGTAAGAATTAAATAATTGGAGTAATTTGAAATAATTTACATCATTCAATTCTATTTTAGATTCTGTATTCGTTAATGCATTATCAATGAAATCTCTGATTTTGAATTTCGGAATTTTTAAATCATTTGTAAAATAATCTTCACCAAAATAATTCTTAATTTTTGTAATTTTATCGTATTTATCTTCATAATCAAGCAATGCTTTTCGTTGTTTTGCTTTACCAGAAAAAACATCATAAATACGCCCAATGTCCAATCTCGTCAACGTAATATCTCCACTTAAAAATCCAGCTTTCAACGAAGATGTATCTTTTATAGGTTTGATATCAGGATTAACACCAAGACTTTTATAAAGTTTTGTTACAACATCAGCTTTTTTTCCATTTTTGACATCTTTTTCAAGAATTCCTGTCAATTTTTGACCAATATATGCGGTATTCAATTGAATTGTCTGCACAGCTAAATGCACTACAATTGTTTGTTTATTGAATAAATTTGGTCTTAATATAATTAGTCGATTTTCGTACCAATCAGATTGTATTTTTAACGTGTCATTTACTTTTGCTTGAATAAGAAAAGTTCCTGTAAAATTAGAAATTGTTGTATGATTTGTCCTCAGATTTGTAACGTAAACTCCTTCTGCTGTATCGTCAGAATCGTCAATGATAATGTTTCCTTGAACCCATTTTTCTTGTGCAAAAATAAAATTCGACAACAGCAATATTAGAATGGTAAATAGTGATTTCAATTGTTCGTGATTATACGTTTAATTATTTGTACGAAGATAAGTCTTAATAAATTAGCATCAATTTTGTTAACGTTTATTGGCTAAATTTTAAAAATCTATTAAGAATTATTGATTTTTGTTTTGATTTAATTCATTCAAATAATCTTTCGCATAAGATTCTAAATCAATCATTATCGTACCAAATTGTCTGCTCAAAACTTTTTCTTGAAGCGGATAACGCGCATTAACATAATATAAAAATTCTTCTATTTTATATTCAGGAATTTGTAATTGATTTGTATAAAAATCTGTAGGATAATAATGTTTAACTTCTTGAACGAGAGAAAGTTTTGTTTCGTAATTACGTACACGACGTTGCTCACGATAAAATCCATTCATATGACCAATTAATCGAACAGGATTTAAAACATCCATTGGTTTGAACTTCGCAATATCTCTTTTAGGTTCCAAATCTCGTAAACGTTGATCAAGACCCATTTTATCGTACAAATCTGTTTTATTATCCTTGTGATATTTAGGTTGTAAAGGACCTTTACCAATTGTAGCACCGCTTAATTCAATCGTTTCAATATCCAAATGTGCTTGTAAAAAACCTTTGTTGTAAATGTTTTGATTGACTACAATTTTTCTTGGAATCAAAAAATCTGCTTCAAACAAAATCGTGTCACCAACATTTGCTTGAATAGAATAATAGCCTGAAGGACTTGTATATGTCTTACTTTCTGACGTCAGATTTTCTATACGAGCACCAGAAACTGAGGAAATATAATCGTTTCCCTCGTCTACAACCACAGAACCAGTAATCAACTTATTTTGCGCAAAGCTGATGAATGGAAAGATAAATAGCGTGTATGTTAACCAATATCGCATGTAAGATTTAACCTTTTATTTTTTGTTTCATTTTCGACCAACGATAATTTCGGATAAATTTCTCTTGATCTCGATTTACCATTTTTTTTGTACCATTAATTTTAGCTTCAAAAAAACCTTTCAAATAATACAAAATATATGTTGGTTTCTTTTTACGTAAAGCCAATTTTGTGCCAGCAATTAATGTAATCCAAAATCCATAACCTAGTGAATAATAAGCTGCACCTTGTTTGTAAAGCGCCGATTTATTGTAACTCGCACCAGTTGGTTTTAGATGTTTGATGTGTAAAGATTCGTCTGTAACAACTTTCCAACCATAATATTTGCACAACAATTCGTCCACTGTATCCCAACCCATATGGGCTCTCAATCCTCCAATTTTTTCGTAACAATTTTTTCGATAAGCTTTAAATGCACCACGAATATGGTCTTTATCTGTCAGATTTTCAAGTATCCATTTTCCGTCTTTGTCAATATAAGCAAAACCACCAACCATTGCAATATCATCATCTTGATTAAAATGAGTTAAAATAGTCTCAAAATAATTGAACGGAATATCTAAATCAGCATCCAATTTAACAATAATATCATAATTAGGATCAATGATTTCATATCCTTTTAAGAAAGCTTGTATCACTTTGCTTCCTGGTTGATGTTCACCTTTTGATAAGATATTCCTTAATTTGATAAACGGATATTTAGCTGTAAATTCTTCTACAATTTGTTGCGTTTTATCGGTTGAATGATCGTTTACAACAATCACTTCATGCGGCAAAACAGTTTGATTAACGAGAGAATTTAGCGTAATCGCAATAAAATCTTCTTCGTTATGTGCAGGTATAACAATAGAGTATTTAGTAAGAAAAGTCTTTTTTTCGTTCTGCGTAGACAGCATAATATCTTGGTGTAATTCTTCTTAATAAGGGTCTTATTCCCAGTTTGTTTGATGGATGCGTCCATTTGTGACGATGTATCACATTCCATCCAGCTTTTTCCATTAACATGTCAAATTGCCAATCTTCAAATTCGTGATAATGTACATCTCGCACATCATTTTGATTACGATAAGCAGGCGAAAACCACAAACGCATCGGAATTGAAGCTAATAATTTATCTCCAGGCAAATTTCGTAGCACTTCCATTGGATTCACCAAATGTTCTAAAATTTCTAAAGCTGTTACAAAGTTAGCATCATAATTTTGCAAATCCTTATAATAATAGTCCAAATCGTCGCCATTTGTATTTTTTACATCAAAACCATTTTCCAACATCACATCTGTAAAAGGATTTTTGATTCCTAAATCAAGAATTTTATCAATAGGTTGAGCAAATTGTTTCAGCAAAGCTAAGGTTTCATTGTATCTTTTTTGTGGATATACTTTGTACATTGTGTTAGTTGTTTTTCGGATGATAAATTTAATCATCTATTTTAATATTGCTCGTTTCTATTTTAAATTTTTTTATTGCAAATTTGCCAGATGAAAACGATTGGATATTATCGATTACGAAATAAAAATAAAGTAGAAGGTTTTGCGAAGGAGATAGATGGAGTAACCTATTTTAAAGGTTATAACGAGTTTTCTTGGCACGAAAATGCTTTACAATTTGATACCATAGATATTGGAATAGATATATTGGATAAACGAAATCGACGATTATTTACCAATGATATTGTGTTGTATAAAGTTTCTAAAAAACCATTCTTGCGTACAGGTTTTGTCGTTTACGAACCAAAATTGAAAGAATTTGGAATCGTAGACCAACAAAGTTTTCATTTTACACCTTTCTATGTTGAAGGTTTGTGTTTATTCGATCATGATAAACTAGAAGTAATTTCTCATTTATTTACGAAGAAAGAGGTTTCTAAGTAAGTTTAACGAGATTTTTCCATTAATTAAATTTGAAAGAAAGCAAAATTGACTGTACATTTGGATCGTGAAACTATGGGCAACTAAAATTTTAATTTTTTTTTATATAACGACTTCAACTCAATTTTGTCAGTTATATAAATTTCCAGTGTTTATTTCTCATTTTATTGAACATGATAAAGGAGGAGATTTTTTGGATGAAATGAAAACTTTTTTAGTTCATCATTATGGAGGACATGAGGTTGATGCGGATTGGGAAACTGACCAAAAATTACCTTTCATGAAAGTTGAGTTTGTTCATATCGACTTTTTTTTCTCTCCTATAAAACTCTTTGATGTTTTACACTTAGATAAAGAAATTTCTACCACTTCAATCAAAATATTTGATGAAGATTTTTACATACTTATTATTTAGATTCTATCTGGCAACCGCCAAAACAAGCGTGATTTTTTTTAGATTTATGATAGATTGATTCTTTCAATTTATCCAATTTCAGCTATTTACAACTTGTATTTAGCACATTTTTAATCTATACAATTTTACGATGTTAAATAAAATTATTGATTTTTCAATCAAGAATAAATTTATCGTGGGTTTGTTTACGTTGGCTTTGTTGATATTTGGTATTTACGATGCGACAAAATTACCCATTGATGCACAACCTGATATTACATCTAATCAGGTTCAAATTATCACTGTAGCGCCTTCTTTTAGTGCAGAAGATATTGAGCGTTTAGTGACTTTTCCTATCGAACAAGCTAATTCTAATATTGGCGGGATTACCGAAATTCGTAGTTTTTCTCGTTTTGGATTATCATTGGTAACCATTGTTTTTGATGACAATACAGATGTTTATTGGGCGCGACAACAAGTAAGTGAACGGTTGATTCAGGTTCAAAATGAGATTCCAGAAGGTATTGGTGAACCACAACTTGGTCCAATTTCGACAGGGTTAGGGGAAATCTATCAATATGTTGTTCGTCCTGCCGAAGGTTACGAAGATCAATATGATGAAACTGAATTAAGAACAATTCAAGACTGGATTGTTCGTCGTCAACTTTTGGGCGTTCCTGGAGTAGCGGATGTGAGTAGTTTCGGTGGAAAATTGAAACAATACGAAATAGCGATTGATCCGCAACGTTTACAATCTTTTAATCTGACAATTAATGATTTATTTGATGCACTGAGCGAGAATAATCAAAATACAGGTGGAGCTTATATCGAAAAAGGTCCTACTTCTTTATTTATCCGTTCTGAAGGTTTAATTGGTAAAATAGAAGATATCGAAAATATTTTGGTCAAACGCTCGCAAAGCGGAACACCTATTTTATTGAGAGATGTTGCAGATGTAAAAACTGGTTTTGCTACACGCTATGGTGCAATGACATATAACGATACAGGTGAAGTTTCTGGTGCAATTGTTATGATGTTGAAAGGAGCGAATAGTAACGAAGTGGTTAAGAATGTACAACAACGTATCGAAGAGATCAAAAAGACGTTACCTGATGGAGTTGTTATTGAACCTTTCTTAGACCGTAAAAAAATGGTTGACAATACTATTCATACGGTTGAAACGAATTTACTTGAAGGAGCCTTAATCGTTGTCTTTATTTTGGTACTTTTCTTAGGTAATTTACGTGCTGGTTTTATTGTAGCTTCTGTCATTCCTCTGGCCTTATTATTCGCGATTATTATGATGAATATTTTTGGTGTAGGTGGAAACTTGATGAGTTTAGGCGCATTAGATTTCGGATTGATTGTCGATGGTGCTGTGATTATTGTAGAAGCGGCGATGCATCAGTTAGCACACAACAAAAAATTTGGGTTGAAGAATAAATTAACGCAAACTGAAATGGATCAAACAGTTGGTTCTTCAGCTAAAAAAATGGTGAATTCGGCTGTTTTTGGTCAAATTATTATTCTAATCGTTTATTTACCAATTTTTACTTTACAAGGAATAGAAGGAAAGATGTTCAAACCAATGGCGCAAACAGTTGCTTTTGCTCTGATTGGTGCATTTATTCTTTCGTTGACTTATGTTCCGATGATGACTACTTTATTCTTAAGTAAAAAGAAGAAAGTCAAACCAAATTTATCGGATCGTGTAATGGCTAAAATTGAGATTTTCCATCAGAAATATTTAATCAAAGCCTTAAAAGTTCGTACTATTATTCTAGCTGTTGTACTTTCACTTTTCACTATTGCTGTTTTTGTGATGTCTCGTTTAGGTGGAGAATTTATTCCTGCCTTAGAAGAAGGAGATTTTGCTGTAGAAGCGCGTATTTTACCAGGAAGTAATATTACGACAACAATAGAATACACAAATAAGGCAGCTAAAATACTGAAAGATCGTTTCCCTGAAGTTGAAATGGTTGTCACGAAAATTGGGAGTGGAGAGATTCCTACCGAGCCAATGCCAATGGATGCAGGAGATATGATTATTGTTTTGAAACCTAAAAAAGAATGGACTTCTGCCACAACTTTTCCAGAATTATCGGATAAAATGAGTAAAGCTTTGGAAGATGTTCCAGGACTTTCAACGGGATTTCAATTTCCTGTTCAGATGCGTTTTAATGAATTAATGACAGGAGCACGACAAGATGTGGTGGTGAAAATATTTGGTGAAAATTTAGATAGTTTAGCCAATAATGCAGAGAAATTAGGAAAAATAATCAATACTGTAAAAGGAGCGCAAGATTTGTATATCGAACCAATTAATGGAATTCCACAAGTTGTGATTGAATTTGATCGTGCTTTATTAGCGCAATATGGATTGAGTATTGGAGAAGCAAATCGAATTATTAATATGGCTTTTGCAGGACAATCTACTGGAATGGTTTTCGAAGGTGAAAAACGTTTTGATATGGTGGTTCGTTTAGCAGAAGACAAACGCGAGAATATCGAAGATATTCGAAATTTATTGATTCCTACTGCTTCTGGAATTCAGATTCCATTGAATCAATTAGCAAAAGTAGATTATAAAAATACGCCAAATCAAATTCAGCGCGAAGATGCAAAACGTAGAATTGTTGTTGGATTTAACGTAAAAGGACGCGACATAGAAAGTGTTGTACAAGAATTACAACAAAAAGTTGATGCTCAAATAAAACTTCCTACAGGTTATTATACAACCTATGGTGGAGCTTTCGAAAATTTGAATCATGCTAAAGCTCGTTTAGGTATCGCTGTTCCAGTCGCCTTGGTTTTGATTTTTGTCTTGTTATTTTTTGCATTCAAATCAATCAAAGAAAGTTTATTAATTTATACAGCCATTCCGCTTTCTTCAATCGGTGGAATACTATTCTTAGCTGCGCGAGATATGCCTTTTAGTATTAGTGCTGGAGTTGGATTTATCGCACTTTTTGGAATTGCCGTTCTAAACGGAATTGTATTAATATCAGAATACAATCGTCTACGTGATAACGGAATTAAAAATACAACTCGAATTGTTATTATGGGAACACGAACTCGTCTTCGTCCCGTTCTAATGACAGCTGCCGTAGCCTCTTTAGGTTTCTTACCAATGGCTCTTAGTAATGGTTCGGGCGCAGAAGTTCAACGTCCATTAGCAACTGTTGTTATTGGAGGATTAATGGGCGCGACTTTCCTTACTTTATTTGTTTTACCAATTTTATATGTTATGTTCGAAAATATTCATTTTAAAAAGAAATCAACTCGTCATAAATCAATTCCTACAGCTATTTTATTAGTTCTAGCTTTGTTTGGAACAACTGCTAATGCGCAAGAACGTATGAGTTTTGATGAAGTTGTCAAGTTAGCTGACGCGAATAACCTCGAAATTAAACAAGCAGAATTGACTACTGTTTATCACGAGAAAAATGTGTTTGCCAATCGTTCGCTTTCACCTTTAGATATAGCTGCGGAATTTGGACAAGTGAATTCGGGTGAATTTGATAACAAATTTACTATTTCGCAATCGTTTCAATTTCCTGTGGTTTTTAAACGTCAAAAAGCTTTGAACGAACAAATGATCAGTACTTCTAAAGCAAATGAACAATTGACGAAAGTTGAGATTAAACAACGATTAGCCAATTTGTATGTCAATATGCAAAATACAGAATATCAACAAGATTTATTGAAAGAAAATGAATTGATTTACCAAGAATTTTTGAAGAAAGCAAATTTACGTTTGAAGAAAGGTGAATCAAACCGAAGTGAGGTTTCAACGGCTATTATTCAGTTGAAATCGATTCAAAATCAATTGAGATTAGTTGAGAATGAATTAGAAAATGAATCAAGACAAATTCAATTTTTAACCAATTCATCATTCAAAATTTATCCAACAAAAGATGGTGTAAATTGGAATGAAATTGCAGGATTATCTGTTTCAGGTACACATCCAATGTTAAAATTAGCGGAAGAAAATATTCAGACTTCAACGCTGGAAACTGAAGTTGAGAAATCGAAAAAAGTTCCAGTTTTAACAGTTGGATATTCAAATCAAAGCTTTTCTGACTTAGACCAAAATCGATACAATTCTTTTCAAGTAGGAGTTGGCTTACCTTTGTTTAATAGAGGAATTAATTCGTCAATAGAAGCTTCAAAAGTTAAAACTGATCTTGCAAAACAAGCGTATACTTTACAACAATCGAAGTTGCAACAAGATTTTGATGTATTAAAAAATAAAGTAAATGCTTACGAAGAAATGGTAGGGGATTTTGAGCAATCTCAACTTCCTGCTGCGAATGATTTACAAAAAACAATTAATCGTCAATTACTAGAAGGAGAGATTAATTTTTTGGATTGGGTGATTCTGAATAATCAAATCATCGAAGTGAAAACAAAGTTTTTAGAAGCAAAGAATCTACGTAATCAGGCTTATGCCGCAATGACTTTTTATACTGCACAATAATATGAAAAAATATATCTTAATGCTTTGTACATCTCTTGTTGTGATGAGTTGTAACAAAGAAGAAACAAAACCTGAAGTAGAGCAAAAAGCAACTATTTCTACCTCAATTTTAAAGTTGACAGATGCTCAATTAAAGAATTTTGAAATTGATACTACCTCTTTACGTCATCAGAATTTACCTACAACTATTCGGTTGAATGCAAAGACGGCTGTAACCCCAGAGAATACTATTTCTATCACCAATGCTTTTGGTGGTTATGTGAAACGAATTGCTCTAATTCCAGGAAATTATGTGAATAAAGGACAAGTTTTGGTGGTTTTAGAAGATCCACAGTATATTCAAATGCAAGAAGATTATCTCACAACAAAAGCTTTGTTAGAGCAGGCTAGTGCAGATTATGTTCGTCAAAAGGATTTGAATGCAGAGCAAGCAGCAAGTGACAAAGTGATGCAACAAGCGAAAGCAACACGTCAATCGTTGATGGTAAAGAAAAGTTCCTTGGAACAGAAACTAAGATTAATGAATATCAATCCTTCCTCAGTTTCGTTGAGTAATATCCGACGTACCATCAATGTTTATGCACCGATTAGCGGAATGGTGAGTCAGGTTTTTGCGAATACAGGACAATATATTTCGCCAGCAGATGCGATGTTAGAAATTATTAATCCAGATCGTTCTTTGTTGAATGTAAAAGTATTTGAAAAGGATCTGAGTAACATTCAGATTGGTCAATTTTTGAAAGCTTATACCAATGCAAAACCAGATCAAAAGTTAGATGCGCAAATCACCTCAATTTCAAATCAAGTGAATGAAGATGGAACGGTTGATGTTTTTGCACGAATTACGAATGCGAATGGTACGCGATTAACAGCGAATATGTATTTCAATATCGAATTGCAAGTGAATTCGCTTGACGCGAATGTTTTACCAGAAGAAGCTGTAATTCAGTTTGAAGGAAAAGACTATGTGTTCGAAAGACAAACTAAAAATCAGTTTCGATTAGTTCTTGTAGAAATAGGAGGTTCTGCGAATAAAATGATTGAAATAAAATCTCCTCAAAATTCAGGAAAAGTCTATGTTTCGAAAGGAGCATATAATCTTTTGACTGCGATGAAAAATAGTGGAGAAGGAGATTAGACTTCGAATTATTGAATATAAAAAACGAGCAATTTATTGCTCGTTTTTTATTGAATTTTGTTCTTTTTAAATTAAAATCCAATTAGAAAATTTGCTATATTCATCTCATCTTGATCAATTTCATTAATTTTGGAAAAATGGAAAGTATATGCAAATTTTAGTAATCGAAGATGATAAGCGAATTAGCGATTTTTTAATCAAAGGATTAGAAGAAAATGGACATTTGGTTACGCTTTGTAAAGATGCGGAAACTGTTTTAGATGAATTTCTTACGATTCAGTTTGATTTGATTATTTGTGACATTATGTTACCAAAAATGGATGGAATTCAGCTTGTACAGACACTTCGTTACAAAAAAATATTCACTCCAATTTTGATGTTAAGTGCATTAAATACAGTTCAAGATAAAGTTTCGGCTTTGGACTATGGTGCAGATGATTACATTACAAAACCATTTCATTTCGACGAATTATTATCGCGAATCAAAGCTTTAACGCGTCGTAATCAGTTTCGTTCACAAGAAATTCCTGAAAATAAATTGATTTTTGATGACTTAGAAATCGATTTGGATCAATACAAAGTTTTTGTCAATCAAGAAGAAACAGAGCTTTCTCCTCGTGAATTTAAGTTGTTGAATTATTTAATCGAAAATATAGATAAAACCGTTACTCGTATCCAAATTTTAAATGCTGTTTGGGGAATAACATTCGATAATCACACCAATGTTGTGGATGTTTACATTTCGTATTTGCGTAATAAAATAGAGAAAAATGGTATGAAATATATTCATACAGTAAAAGGCGTTGGTTATATGTTTAAAGCTTAAATTATGAAGTTAAAACATCGATTAGCGCTTTATTCAGTCATTATTTTTAGTATCATTATTTTGATTGTTTCTACAATTATTTATTTTTCTTTTTATACCGAAATGGAGAAAAAAGAGATCAAATCATTGCAGAATAAGACACTTTTGGCTTCTATTTATTATTTAGAAAAGGACGAATTACCTGTTTTAGAACATAATAATATCAAAAATCAATTAGAGAAGACGATTTCCCGAAAAAATATTTTAATTGTTGATCATAACAACAAAAAATACAATGGAAATATGTCGTCTAATAAAGATATTTCAACCAATTTTATAGTAAATATTCGTGCCAATAAATCAGATTTTTTTACAAGTAAAGATTTCTTTTATAACGGAATTTTTTATCGTGATAATGAAGGTGATTTTGTTGTAATCACGCGTGAATCTAAACAAGAATTTAACGAACAAATGCAATCGTTACTTCAAATTTTGATTTCGGTTTCATTGGTTGGGTTGATTTTTATTTATCTATTTTCTAATTTTTTAGGAGTAATTGCTTATGAACCGATTACAAAAATTATTGAGCAAATAAAAGAGCGTGATGCAAAGAATTTTACTGAACCTTTAAAGCTCAATAAATCGTATGCGGAGATTGAAGATTTAATCAAAACCTACAATCATTTTATTGATCGAATAGCGCAAACTTTTAATGTACAAAAGAATTTTATCGATTATGTTTCGCACGAATTACGAACTCCAATTACAGCATTATTAGGGACTTTAGAGGTAACTAATCATAAAAAAAGAACGCTCGAAGAATATGAAAACGTGATTGTGCAATTGAAACAATATACGAATGATTTGCAAGAAACGTTAGATCAAATGATGTTGCTTTCGGGTGCAAAAACGAGTTTTGAATTTAGTCAAATTCGAATTGATGAGGTAGTTTGGCAAGTGATTGAAAATGCTATTTTGTATCATCAAGCACGTATAAATGTGGATTTACAAGTCGAAAATAATCAATTGTTAACCATTCAAGGAAACGAAAAATTATTAGAAGTAGCTTTGAATAATTTAGTAAGTAACGCGATAAAATATTCGAACAATCAACCGATTTTAGTACAGTTTTTGGAAATCAATCATCGTTTACAAATTCATATTTCCGATTTGGGAATTGGTATTTTAGAAACCGATATCAAACAAATTAAACAAAACTTTTTTCGAGGAAAAAACACGCAAGATTTTCAAGGAAAAGGTATTGGACTTTCGATGGCGAATATTATTTTTACACTTCATCAAATTGATATCGAAATTGTTCCAAATAAACCTAAAGGAACGATTGTTAAACTCATTTTCTAATCTACTTTTAATCTAACTTAAAACTCGCCTTAATCTTACACTTTTACTTTTGAATTTTCAAAAAGAGTAGAAGTGAAGAAGATCTATTATACTGCAATTCCAATTATTTTTGCGATGCAAACACAGGCGCAAAACGTAACGTTGGACAATCTAGAAGCCGCGTTTTTACAAAAAAATTATGCACTCATTGCGAATAAATTCAATGTTGACAGAATTGATGCTGAAATTATTCAGGAGAAATTATGGCAAAATCCAACGTTGAGTATTTCTGAGGTTAATCTTTGGAAAACTTATAATGTAGAAGAACAGCCTTATTTATTCGGTAAATACGGGAAAAATCAACAAATTTCTGTCGAATTAGAGCAATTAATTGAAACGGCAGGTAAACGAAAAAAGCGTGTTGCGATTAAAGAATTAGAAAAGAATTCGGCACTTTTTGAGTATGAGGAATTGTTGCGTGAGCTGAAAAAAGAATTGAGACAAACATATTTTTCGTTGGCGCGTATTCAATCTGAAAAGAAAGAATTGCAAAATAGTATTGATTTATTTGAACAGATGATGACGCAATATCAGCGACAAGCAGATTTAAAAAATGTTCCGAAAGCAGATTTTTACAGACTTCAAACAGAATTAATCGGTTTACAAAAAGATCAAATTGAGCTAGAAAATCAAGAAATTGAATACATTAATAAACTTCGATTGTTAACGCAAAACTCAGATTTAAATGTAAATGAAATCGATTTTTCAAGATTCAATTCTCATTCCAAATCAATCCCATTCAATGCTAAACAATTAGCAAAAGAGCAAAATATAGCGTTAAAAAAACAAGAAAATGAAATCAATTTAGCTGAAAAACAATTGATTTTAGAAAAAGCGCAACGTACACCAGATTTGGCTTTTCAGGTAAATTATGATCGTGGTGGAAATATTATGCGCGATTTTGTAGGTGTAGGTGTAAGCATTGATTTACCGATTTTCAATACGAATAAAGGAAACATCAAAGCTTCAGAAATTGTACTGAATCAACAACAAATTACGAAAAATGCGCTACATTCTGAGTTAGATATTTCGATCGATCGACTTCAAAATCAAATTAGTCAATTGGATAAAGCTCTTATTCAGTGGAAAAAATTGAACAATCAAGAGCAACTAACCATGATTGACAATTACAAAAAACATCTCCAAAATAAACAAATCACTTTATTAGAATTTATTGATTTTACGCAGGCTTATCGCGAATCTCAAAAAGCTTATTTGGATTTATTGGAAAATTATCAAAACACATTCGAAGAACTAAATTATATCGTTGGACAAGATTTATAAAATGATGAAAAAAAGTTTTTATTTTTTAGCTGCTTTTACTTTGGTTTTAAGTAGTTGTAACAAGCAAGAAGCCCCGAAAGAAGCGGTAAAAGAAGACAAATTTTGTTTGAACGAACAATTGAAAAAGTCAACTGAAATTGTAGCTGTTTTAGAGCAGCCGATTCACGAACAATTAACCTTGTCAGGAAAAATTGAATACAACGAAAATGACTTGGTTGGTTTTAAAAGTTTGCTGCAAGGAGTGGTAGATAAAGTGAATTTTGAATTAGGTGATTATGTGCGTCAAGGTCAAGTTTTGGCAGTTGTAAAATCGAACGAAGTGTTGGATTTGGTACAGCAAAAGCGTTATCATCAAAATCAAATGGATTTGATTCGAAAACAAATCAAGTCGAAAAAAGAATTGTTGAATGATGGAATGGCTTCTCAACCCGAAGTTACAGAGGCAGAACACGAATTACAATCAACGCAAATTGAAATTGATAAAATCAATGCAACCTTGAGAATGTATCGTGCGGTTGGCAATGGTCAATTCCAGATTTTATCACCTAAAAATGGTTATATCGTTCAGAAAAACATGAGCGTTGGTCAATCTATTATTTCAGATTCAGAAGATAATTTATTTTCTATTTCTAATTTGAAACAAGTTTGGGTAATGGTAAATATTTACGCCAATAATCTGCAATATGTAAAAAAAGGAGATGCTGTAAAAGTGAAATCTATGGCGTATCCTGATCGAATTTATGTTGGAAAAATTGATAAAATATACAATGTGTTTGATGAAAATGAACACGTTTTGAAAGCGCGTGTTGTGTTAGAAAATCAAGATTTGAACTTGATGCCAGGTTTGAGTGCAGATATTATTATCGATAAACAAAATATTGTAGGAAATGCATTTGCGATACCAAACAAAGCCAAAGTTTTTGAGAACAACAAGGAATATGTGGTGGTATATAAAAATGATTGTACAATGGATATTCGAAAAATTACGACGATTGGTCAGAATGAAGAATTCACATTTGTTAGCGAAAAGTTTGCTCCAAATGAGAAAGTTATTTCTCGAAACGCTCTAATGATATTTGAGGAATTAAATAAATAATAAATGAAAAAGTTAGTACAATCAGTCGTAACTTTTTCGTTACGAAATACAACCTTTGTTTTATTTGCTGTATTTGCATTACTCTTTGCAGGTATATTTTCTTTAAAACATACACCAATAGAGGCATTTCCGGATGTAACAAATACTAGAGCTCGTATTATAACACAATGGCCAGGAAGAAGTGCTGAGGAAATGGAAAAATTGGTGACTCTACCAGTTTCAAAAGTAATGAATAGTATTCCGCATAAATCTAATATTCGTTCAATTTCTCTTTTCGGATTATCTGTTGTAACGGTTCAGTTTGAAGATGGAGTAGATGATTTTTATGCACAACAATATGTATCGAATAAATTGAGTGGAGTTGATTTACCAGAAGGAGCTGATGCAGATATTGAACCGCCTTCTGGTGCTACAGGAGAGATTTTTCGTTATGTGATCAAAAGTGATTTACCGATCAAGGAAGTTACCGCGATACAAGATTGGGTAATAGAACGTGAATTGCTTTCTGTATCAGGAGTTGCAGATGTTGTAAGTTTTGGTGGAGAAGAAAAAACGTATGAAATTAAAATTAATCCAACAGAATTAAAGAATTATAATTTATCGCCTTTAGATGTTTATGAAGCAGTTTCTAAATCAAATATAAATGTTGGTGGAGATGTGATTCAGCAAGGAGATCAAGCTTATGTAGTTCGTGGTGTTGGTTTACTAGATAAGATAGAGGATATCGGAAATATTACTGTCGCTCTAAATGGTTCTACACCAATTTTGATCAAAAATGTGGCAGATGTTGTCATTTCGAATAAACCACGTTTGGGGCAAGTTGGTTACAATAAGCATGATGATATGGTAGAAGGAATTGTTGTGATGTTGCGTGGTGAAAATCCATCCGAAGTCATTGAAAATCTGAAAGCGAAGATTGAAGAATTGAATACAAGAACTTTACCAGATAATGTGAAAATTGAAACAGTTGTAGATCGTACCAAATTGGTGGATAATACAGTACATACGGTTTCTAAAAATATTATTGAAGGTATTTTATTGGTATCATTAATTGTTTTTGTTTTTTTATATAATTGGAAATCAACATTTATTGTAGCTTCGGTTATTCCGCTTTCATTTTTGTTCGCAATTATCATGTTGAAAATACAAGGATTACCAGCGAATTTAATTTCAATGGGGTCACTGGATTTTGGATTGTTGTTAGAAGGAACTTTGGTAATTGTAGAAACAGTTTTTGTTGCTTTAGCTACAATGCAACATAAAGTAGGAGCAGAACGTTTCGCAAAAATGAGTAAAATGGGTGTTATAAAGAAAAGTGCAGGAAGTGTAGCTTCTTATATTTTCTTTGCCTTACTTATTCTTATTGTTGCTTTATTACCGATATTTTCATTCCAAAAAGTGGAAGGTAAAATGTTCTCTCCTTTAGCATTTACATTAGGATACGCATTATTAGGATCTTTAATATTAAGTCTAACTTATGTTCCTGCAATGTGTAAGTTGCTTTTTAAGAAAAATATGGAGGAGAAAGAGAACTTTATTACTCGATTTTTTCAGAAAACTATTTTTGGATTATATGAAACTGCATTTCGTTATAAAAAGGCAACAATAGGAATCTTTTTAGGAATTTTAGCTCTTTGTTTGTTTAAGTTCTCGCATTATGGATCAGAATTTCTTCCAAAACTGAATGAAGGAGCAATTTACATTCGTGCAACTTTACCAAATAGTGTCAATTTACAAGAATCAACTCGATTAACAAAAGAGATGAAAGAGTTGATGCAGAAAGATTGTGATGAAATTGATTTTATTTTAACACAAACAGGTCGTCCAAATGATGGAACAGATCCAACAGGATTCTTTAATATTGAGTTTAATGTTCAATTAAAAGATGAAAAAGATTGGAAGCGCAAGATTTCAAAAGAAGAGATTATTCAAGAGATGCGAGATAAACTAAATCATTATCCAGGAATTGTATTTGGATTTTCGCAACCCATTCAAGATAATGTCGAAGAATATGTAGCTGGTGTAAAAAGTTCATTAGTTATTAAGATTTTTGGTGATGATTTGTATGATTTAGAAAAATATGCAAACAAGGTCGCTACTTCTATCGAAAAAGTAAATGGAATAACGGATATCAATGTTTATAAAAATATTGGTTTACCTGAACTTAGAATAGAATTGAGTGATTCAAAAATGGCGAAATATGGTATTAGTACAGCGGATGTTCAGGCAGTAATTGAAATGACAATTGGTGGACAAGCAGCTACTAAGTTTTATGAAAATGATCGACAGTTTGATGTTATTCTTCGTTTTCAGGAAGCTTATAGAGATACTCCTGAGAAAATTGGAAATATTTTGATTCCAACAAGTAATGGGAACAATGTTCCTTTGCAGGAAATAGCTACAATTGGTTATCAAACAGGACCTGCTTTTATTTATCGAGAAGGAAATAGTCGATATATCGGTGTAGGATTCAGTATAGAAGGTCGTGATTTAGGAAGTACAATCGATGAAGCGAAGAAAGTAGTGGCGAAAGAAGTTAAATTACCGAAAGAAAATTACATGGAATGGGCTGGTGAATTCGAAAGTAAAGAGCGTGCAGCAAAACAATTAGCAATGGTCGTTCCGATTTCGTTAGTTTTGATTTTATTATTATTGTATACCAATTTCGGAAATGTAAAAGACACAGCGATAGCTGCATTAACACTGCCTTTTGCTTTTATTGGAGGATTTATTTCGCTTTGGGTAACAGGAACCATTTTTGGTATATCTGCGGGAATAGGTTTTATTATTCTTTTTGGAGTAGCAACGATTGATGGAATTGTTCTAATTGGTGTTATTCGAGATAATTTAAAGCATAAAATGCAATTAAAAGAAGCAATAGTCAATGGTGTTAAAAGTAGAATACGCCCTGTTGTGATGATTGCGCTTATGGGATCGATGGGATTATTACCAGCAGCACTTTCTACCGGAATGGGATCAGAAATTCAAAAGCCTTTGGCAATTATGATTGTAGGAGGATTAATTATTTGTTTAATCTTATCCTTTACAATTCTTCCAGTTGTATTTTATTATGCATATAGAAAAGAATATCAACAGAAATTCCTGAAATAATTTGTGTAGTTGTTTTATATAAAGGAGTTTTTATCAAAAGGTAAAAACTCCTTTTTTATTGATTATGAATGAGTAAATCTAGAATAATTAATTATAAAGTAGAAGACCACTTAGAACCAAACGTTACGTTACCTTCTTGAAGTACAATATCTGAATGTAAAAATTTTGCGGCATCTGCTGACTTTTTCACTTTAACGCTACTTCGTTCCATCATCTCTTTTTCATATTGTTGTAAAACTTCTTCACGTAAATTAATCTGTTTATTTTGAATATTATTATAAGCTGATGTTATTTTTTGTGCTAACAATAAAGCATCTAATAAAGCTTGATTTGCACCTTGTCCTTTAAAAGGACTCATAGGATGAGCTGCATCGCCAATTAAAGTGACAGAGCCAGCATTTTCTAGTAAATTTGACATTAATAAATCTCGATCATAAACGGGGTATCCAGTGATTTGTTTGGGTTCTGTAGCTGCAATAATTTCAGGAATAGGAGAGTGCCAATGCGTTCTTTTAGCAACTTCTATTTTTAAAGCCTCTGAACCTTTTTTACTCAAAGCTATCGCTTCATTTTCTAACATTGGAAAACTAAATTGCCACATAACCGAATCTTTGTCATAAGGCATCATATACATTCGTTCAGTTCCATTTGCTGTTTGAAATACCGTTGCTCCATCCAACAAATGATTTTCTAAATTAGTTAAAGCATCCAGTTTACAAATACCTAAAATAACAATACACCCCAAATAACGTAATGGAGTATTTTCCTCATTTATAATCAATCGACGAACTATACTTCGTATGCCATCAGCACCAACAAGTAAATCAGCTTTAAAGTGTTTTTGAATTCCATCAACATCAAACGTTAATTCTATTTTATCATCAACATTAAAATCGACTAATTGATGATTCCATAAAACTTGATTATTGCCACCTAATTGATTTAAAAAAGCTAAGCGTAAAGATTGTCTCGCAATGTGAATATTGGTATGTTTATTTTTGTTTTTAGCTTCAATCGCTTCTTTATCTTGCAATTTTCTTATTCCCCATTCGCCAATCACATTTCCTTCTATAGTATGTGCTAAATGCAATGTAGAAACGATTCCTTCCTCTAAAGTTTGGATTCCAAATTTTTTTAATTCTTTACTAGCTTGCTGTAACGTTAGTCCATAACCTTGGGAACGATCGTTGAAAGCTCGATCACGTTCAAAAAGTGTAAAAGGAATTTGACGATGTAAACACGCTAATGCTAATGCAATTCCACCAATTCCAGCTCCGACAATTGCAACATGAGGATATTTTTTTTCGTTGGGTGATGGATGTTCATTTGTAGTTGTCAAACCGGTTCCTGAGCAGACAGTACAGATCTGCATCGAACTTTTTGGTTTATTTGGAGTAATAAAATTTTCATTCTTTTTAGATTGAGCAACAGCTGATTCATAACGCGATAGTTTCCTTTTCGAAACTCCTTGACTTTTTTTTCCAAGTCCATTACAATTCTTGCAACTTATCCAATTTTCTCGAGTACTCAATTTAAAAATTTTTGCAAAAATAAGATTAAAGTAGCTATTTAGAAAAATCTAATCGTAAAAGATAGAATTAATACATGAATAATGAATTTTTCTGTAATAATAGTTTTCATTATTCAACTTCTTTATAGTGATGATTCTACAACCTTTTTCAGAGATTTTAGAATGGGTTTAATATATCCGGACTATCATTTATTATAAAAGTGGAATGTATATACAATCCGTTGGACTTATAATTTTGGTCAAAAATAAAATCAATTGAAAAAATTATTAAATCATATTGTTTTAGAACCAAAATTACATGTAAAGTGGCTTAATACACTTTCGTTTATGGAAAATGCAGGAGCACGAAAGATTTCGGCATGTGAGCACAAAACTTTTGTGAATCTTATCCAATTGAAACATGCAGCTGAGGAACATCGCCATGCTTATTATTTGAAAAAGCAAATTATAAAATTAATTCCAGATGCTTGTGTCAATTATGAGCCTATTTATCTTTTAGCACCAAAAGCAACAATGTATTATTTACATCAATTAGATATTCAGGTTTGTCGTTTGTTGAAGAAAGAATTTAATCTTGATGGGGAAGATTTAAAATACGCAGCTTATTTGTTTGTGACTTACGCTATAGAAGTGAGGGCAGATGAATTGTATCCAATATATCAAGATATTTTGACGGCGCATCAACAAAAAGTGATGGTAAAATCTATTATTGTTGAAGAAGAAGGTCATCTTGAAGAAATGATTTCACAATTAAAAGAATTTCATAGAGAATGGAAAATCTATGCAAATCAAGTGATACAACTAGAAGAAGTGTTATTTATGAATTGGATTTCTGCAATTGAAAATGAACTGAATAATGTCGAAATTTTTTAATTCATTGCGACTATCTCTATTTGAAAGAGAACAAAAAGGAATTAAAAGAACATTAAAAGTTCGTTCTTCTGGAATTGATTTTTATAGTAATGATTATTTAGGATTAGCTAAAAATGAAATCTTACATCAGCAGATTTTAAATGAGTTTATAGCGCAACCATCTTTACTTTATGGTTCTACTGGAGCACGTTTGATTAGTGGGAATTCTGATTATCTAAGTGAAA
Organism: Empedobacter sp. UBA2044; assembly: GCF_002333005.1. NCBI lineage: Bacteria > Pseudomonadati > Bacteroidota > Flavobacteriia > Flavobacteriales > Weeksellaceae > Empedobacter > Empedobacter sp. UBA2044. The sequence continues at coordinate 28,842 of NZ_DDBA01000028.1, read as the reverse complement.
CGGAAGAGATGATAGCAAATGAACATAAAGTGGAAGCTGCATTACTTTTTTCATCTGGATATAATGCCAATTTAGCACTTTTTTCTGCACTTTTAACTCGACATGATGTTGTTTTAGTTGATGAAAATATACATCGATCAGTACATGACGGGATTAAATTATCCAACGCAAAAAAAATAAAGTTTAAACATAACGATTTAGATCATTTAGAGAAACTATTGCAAAGAGTAAAAGAGCGTTGTTTTATCGCGGTAGAAAGTTTGTATTCGATGGATGGTGATTGTGCTCCATTAATTGAACTGGTTGAATTAGCCAATAAATACAATGCAGCATTAGTGGTAGATGAAGCTCATGCTTTTGGTGTTTTTGGTTACGGATTGGTTCATCAATTCGGTTTACAATGCAAAGTGTTTGCAACGGTTGTAACTTATGGAAAAGCGATGGGAATGAGCGGTGCCACGATTTTAGCTAATCAGTTAGTGATTGATTATCTCATTATTTATGCTTCACCTTTTATTTACACCACAGCTATTGCTGATTTTCATGTGACAGGTTTACGAAAAGGTTATCAGTTTATCAAAGAAAATAAATCGCTTCAAGAAAGTTTACAATATAATATCTCACATTTTAGAAATAGTGGCTTAACGAGTTCTTCAAATAAAAATAGTCCAATTCAAATTCTAAAGTTTGAGTCTAGGAGTCAATTAACCAAAATCCAAAATCAATTAGAAGAGGCAGGAATAAACACTTTTGCAGTATTTCCGCCTACAGTAGCAGAAGAGCGCTTAAGAATCTGTTTGCATGCTTTTAACACACAAGAAGAAATTAATCAATTAATAGAAAAGATAAAAGAAAATGTCTAAACAATTATTTGTTACAGGGATAGGAACAGAAGTTGGGAAAACGATGGTTTCAGCAATATTAACTGAAGTTTTACAAGCTGATTATTGGAAACCAATACAATCGGGAGATTTAGATTCATCAGATAGTTTGTTGGTAAAATCGTTAACTTCTCCAGAACTGAAAATTCATCAAGAACGTTATCGCTTGCAAAAAGCCGCTTCGCCTCATCAATCTGCAAAAGAAGAAGATATTGAGATTAATTTAAATGATTTTGAATTTCCCAAAACAACCAATTCTCTTATTGTTGAAGGAGCAGGAGGATTATTTGTTCCTATTAATGAAGAAGATTTTATGATTGATCTTATTCAGCAGTTTAATCTTCCAGTAGTTATGGTTACAACGAATTACTTGGGTTGTATTAATCATACATTATTAACGATTGAAATACTGAAATTAAGAAATATCGCTATCGAATATTTTGTGTTTAATGGAGAGTTTGATGAAGACACTTCTCGTGTTATAAAAAATCATTTGTCTCCGGATATTTCTATCATCATTATACCAAAACTCAATTCAATAAACTCAAGCGAAGTGAGAAATATAGCAGAAACAATTAAGTATCAATTTAATATTTAAAATACAATGAAAGTATCAAACGAAACACGCCATGATTGGACGAAAGAAGAAATCGAAAAAATCTATCATCAACCATTATTAGATTTAGTATATCACGCATCCAAAAAACATCGAGAATGGCACAATGCAAGAGAAGTACAAGTATGCACCTTGTTATCTGTAAAAACAGGTGGTTGTCCCGAAGATTGCTCATATTGCGGACAAGCAGCGCGTTATCATACCGATATTAAAGTAGAAGCTTTGTTACCAACTGCAACAGTATTAGCACATGCAAAGAAAGCAAAAGAAGCGGGCTCATCACGTTTTTGCATGGCAGCTGCTTGGCGAGAAGTACGAAATAATCGAGATGGTTAAAGGTGTAAATGAATTGGGATTAGAAGTATGTTGTACATTAGGAATGTTGACAGAAGAGCAGGCAATTCGTTTGCAAGAAGCAGGTTTACATGCTTATAATCATAATTTAGATACTTCCGAAGCTTATTACGATGAGATTATTTCTACTCGTAAATTTGATAATCGAATCAATACGATACAAAATGTGCGAAAGGCTGGGATTACAGTTTGTTCGGGTGGAATTATTGGCTTAGGAGAAACGCATCAAGATCGAATTTCTATGCTATTAACTTTGGCAACAATGTCAAAACATCCAGAATCTGTACCTGTAAATGCTTTAGCAAGAGTAAAAGGAACACCTTTAGAAAATAATCCGAAAGTAGATATTTGGGATATGGTTCGTATGATTGCTACAGCTCGTATTGTGATGCCTTCTTCGATTGTGCGTTTAAGTGCTGGTCGAATAGAAATGACAGAAGTTGAGCAAGCTTGGTGTTTTATGGCTGGAGCGAATTCGATTTTTACAGGAGAGCGTGAATCCTTACTGGTAACGCCTAATCCTGGGGTAACAGAGGATATGAAAATGTTTGAAAATTTAGGTTTAATACCAATGGTTAAACAAGAAACAACTCAGACATGTACACATTAAAAGAACGCGATCAGTTGGTGAATTGGCATCCTTATACGCAGATGAAAAAAGCCAATAATATTATTCCAATTGTAAGAGGAGAAGGAAGTTATATTTACGATGAAAATAACAAACAATATATTGACGCTGTTTCATCGTGGTGGGTAACGCTGCATGGACATGCGCATCCGTATATTGCACAAAAAATGCACGAACAGCTAACAACTTTGGAACATGTTATTTTTGCAGGATTTACGCATCGACCTGCAATTGAATTGTCTGAACGTTTGTTGGCTCTTTTACCTCAAAATCAAAAGAAAGCATTTTATAGCGACAATGGATCAACAGCGATTGAGGTAGCATTAAAAATGTGTTTACAATATCATTTCAATAAAAAAGAAGATAGACCTGTGATTTTAGCGTTCAAAAATGCCTATCATGGTGATACTTTTGGCGCGATGTCTGTAAGTGGAAGAGGAATTTGGACAGAACCTTTTAGTGAAAAGCTTTTTGATGTTATATTTATTGATACGCCGAATGCAGAAAATATAGAAGCGATTAAATCGCAAATAAAAGAAGTTGCAACTAAAGTAGCGTGTTTTATTTACGAACCTTTGGTTCAAGGAGCTTCGGGGATGTTGATGCATGAGGCTGAATATTTAGATCAATTGATGAGTTGCTGTAGAGCATATCATATTTTAATGATTCAAGATGAGATTTTTGTAGGATTTGGTCGTACAGGTAAATTATTTGCAGCAAATCATTTGACAGAAGTTCCAGATATTATGTGTTTTTCGAAAGGTTTAACAGGTGGTACTTTGCCTTTGGGCGTTACAACTTGTACAGATAGAATTTACCAAGCCTTTTATGCTGATGATTTGAATAAGACGTTATTTCACGGGCATTCTTTTACGGCAAGTCCATTAGCGTGTACCGCTGCGTTAGCAAGTCTTGATTTGTTATTACAGACTTCTATACAACAGCAAATAGCAAATATTGTACATCAACATCAACATTTTGTTGTGTCTATTCAAGATCATCCTAAAGTAAAAGTGATAAGACAATGCGGCACTATTTTGGCGTTGGAATGGAATACAAATGAAGAAACATCTTATTTTAGTGATATACACGAAAAGCTATATCCTTACTTTTTAGAGAAAGGTATATTATTGCGTCCTTTAGGGAATATTATTTATTTAGTTCCTCCTTATTGTATTTCGACTGATGATCTAAATTATATTTATGATACGATTCGTCAAGCTTTAATCGAATTGTTTTAATGTTAAGTTCTAAATGACGCTTATAAGATTAAAAAGATAAAAAAATCTCCCTTTTGGGAGATTTTAGTTTATATAATATTGTCAAATATTTGAAAATTATCATTTTATGATAAATGTTCTCTTATTTTTTTGATTAAAAAGCTTCCCTTAGTTTTGCAAAAAAAATAGTTTGTCTTTTCGATTTCGAGTCCATTTATCTAATAAATCCATTTATGTTATAGCGCTTATTGTAAGTGTTATTGCTGTTTTTGCTCTTGTTATATTGAGTTTTTTAATTAATAAAGAAAGTCAAAAAAATAATGATGAGTTTGTCAAAAAAAGTTTTTTGAGGAAATATGAAGCAGTTGAATTTGAGTTTAAAAACATCGAAGAATATCAAGAAGTTTTAAAAAAAGTTGTTAAAAAGACAAGTGAAAAAAATGTAGCAGATCATTTTTTGGTTTTGAATGAATTAAATTCAAATCGAAAGTTAATTCGCCATGATTGGTTTTCTATTCATTCTTTAGAAACAAATCATTTTCCTGATGAATCAACCCTTTCAAAAGCTATCAATCAACCAAATATTAAAGAATTTCAATCGATATATACTACAAAAAATCAACAGATTGATAATTTTTTGTTGGATTATAAGGATACATTGTATTGGGTAAATTACGATTCTATCAAGTTGTCTAATGGACAAAATATGTATTACGGTTCGACGATTAATCTGTTTGATTTGTATAATTTTTTTACGACAGTAGATGCAACTTCGTCCAATTATATGTATGTTTTCAATAAAGATGGAATTTGTATTACGCATCCTAATGAAAAATTTATTGGGAAAAATGTTTTCGATTTTACAGATATTCAGCCAAGCGATACGATAACGAGCACAATTAATTCTAATTTTTCGCAAGATTTATATACGTTGAATGATGCTTCGTCCGAGTTTATAAAAGATACGGATATCAAACGTTTTATAAAACCTTTACACACCAAGAATTTTGATGGATATATTGTCGTGAATCATTTGAGTTATATCATTGATGAAAATGTAGAACGAACTAAATTTTATGTAGGTTTTATTTTCTTGGGAACTGTTTTTTTAATTATCATTATCTTTTTGTTATTCAATAAAATAACATCTAAAACATACAAGGAAAAAGCGTTTGTAATCGAAGAAAAAAATAGGTTATCAATTGAAAATGAAAAGATTAAAAATGCGAATACTCTAACGCAATTACAACAATTAAAGAATCAGATTAATCCACATTTTTTATTCAATTCGTTGAATTCACTTTATATGTTAATTGGTTTGAACAAAGAGAATGCGCAGAAATTCACGATGAATCTTTCTAAAATTTACCGATATCTTATTGTTCCGCCAAAGGAAAATATAGTGCTTGTAAAAAAGGAATTAGATTTTATTGCACAATACATGGATTTGCATAAAAGTAGATTTTCGGAAGAATTGATTTTTGATTTACAAATCGAAGATTCGAAAAGCTTAGAAAAAAACATTCCATATTTGGCATTAAAGATTGTTGTAGAAAATGCAATAAAACATAATATTGCTACAATTGATCAACCTTTGACTATAAAAAAACGAAAGATGAACAAACCTATATTTATGATGATACAATAAAGGATATTATAAATAAATTGGATGAAACTATTTTCTTCAAAATCAATCGAAAATTTATTGTTCACATTGATGCAATTACTGAAATAATAAGATATTCAAGTCAAAAAATTGAAATCCATCTTCAACCAAAATCCGAAGCTGAACAAGCTATTTTTATTAGTAAAACACAGATTAATGCTTGGATGGATTGGATGAATAGGTAAAAAAAATCTCACATTTGTGAGATTTTAATTAACTTATAATGTTACTTTTTTATTAAAATCGTCATTTCTAGTGAAATTCTTTTAGAATTTTGTATCGAGAAAAAGATTTTAAAATATTAGTTTATAAATTCTCTAACATCAAGATAATTTCACTTTCGATACGTTGCATCATTTCAGGCAAAATTTCGATTTGATGTTTTACATTTTCGATGGTATTGTACGTCAATTCTCCCGTGTTCAAATTCAAATTATATTCAATTTGTCCTTCCCACGAATTACTCGATTCATAAAATGAAACCATTTCAAAAGGCAATCTTGGCAAAATTTCGCCAAAATGTTCTTCTAATTTGATTCGATTTTCTTGATTAATTGTTAGTTTTTCCATGATCTAATAATCATTGCATTAGCAGAAGTTTCGTAGAAAATAATCGCTAATAATTGTAAAAATTCAGCATGATTTAGCTTTCCAGCAACTACTTCTTCAATATCTGCTTCGTAATATTCTTCAATTGTTTTGGTCATCAAGGCCTTAAAATTCTCTAACGGAATATTTTGATCTTTCAATTCATTTAATAAATAATTATTCGAAGCTAAAAAATCAGGACGAGTTCCGAAAATAGGAGACTTACGAATATTTAACGCATTATGAAAAGTTTGCGAAATCAAAACGCCACGTTCCAATTCTTCGAATTCCCAACCTTTACGAACTCTTCTTGGATTATTTTCATAGAAAATATGGTTGTGAAAAGCGTGAATATGTTTCGCAATATCCGTGTTGGTATGTAAATAAAGAAACTGCAAAATCGAACTAAACAAATGATTTGCGTTCAGATTCGCTGGATAATACGTGTACAATAATGGATAATGAAACAATGTTGTGTACAACGGTGAAAAACTATCAATAATGTTTAGATTCAATACATTTATTCCTTCAAAATCTACTTTCTGATTCGTTTGATAATAATTAATTCCAGCCAAATAAATATCCTCATAACTCAATTCAAACTGATTAAGATACGCTCCAATTTGTTTGAAAAATGATGTATTTAAGTTATGATTTGTAACTAATTTATATTGTTTATTTTCAAATTCTTTAATAAAATCTAACTTAAACTCTGACTTTAAATTATCATTGATAACTTTATCAAAATCAAATGATTTATTTCTAATTACATTGACATAAATTTCGTTGTATGTATAAATAATTTGCTTTATTGGTTCTGTATCCAAAGCTTCAAACGGATTGATGTCAGCATTTGGCGTAGCATACAACGTAAACAAACGACGAAATTCTTGTTGAATCTTTTCTTCTTCCGCAAACATATTCATCAATTGATTGGTGTTCGCAGCAATAATACTTTCACCTAAAAAAAATAAAATACCAGCTTTCAAATCTTCATCAAAACCACATCTTTCAAGGGTTTGATCAAAATAAGTTTTGAATGGATTTTCAGGATTTTGGCTCATATCGAATAATTTTTTTTATCATTTAAAAAGTAAAAGTATTGATTTTTTGAAGATTTAAAACGAAAAAACCTCTGCAAAACAGAGGTTTTTAAAATTTATTTTAGTGAATTTGTTTAACTTGTTAAAATTCAACCATTGAAGGATTCAATCCAGAAAAACCATCAGCTGGCATTTCATCTATCGCTTTTACATCTTCTACACTTAATTTAAAATTATTTGAAGTTAAATTCGCTTCAATATTTTTTTCTGAAGAGGAGCGAGGAAGTGGTAAAATTTCTTTCGCCAAACAATAATTAATACAAATCTGACCAACTGAAACATTGTATTTATCAGCCAAAGAAACAATTAATTCGTTCTCCAAAATTCTTCCAGAACCTAGCGGACTCCATGCTTCAACTAACAAATCGTTTTGTCTACAAAAATCGACTAATTCTGGTTGCGAATGTCCTGGATGAATCTCAATTTGATTAACCATTGGTTTGATTTCAGCCGTTTCAAATAAAGCTTCCAAATGATTGATATTGAAATTACTCACACCAATCGCTTTTGCTTTTCCAGATTTGTAAATTTCCTCAAAAGCTTGCCAAGTTCCAGCATTCAATTCTGCCCAAGTATCAGGAAATTGCGTTTCATTTGCTGGCCAATGAATCAAATATAAATCCAAATAATCTGTCTGTAAATCAGCTAAAGTTTGCTCAAATGCAGCCATTGCTTTTTCGTATCCACGCTCAGAATTCCAACATTTAGATGTAATGAATAATTTACTACGATCTACATTTTCAGCTTTCAAAACTGTTCCAATTTCTTTTTCATTTTTGTAGATTGCTGCCGTGTCAATATGTGTATATCCTTTTGTTAATGCAATTTTTAGAGGTTCTATAACTTTTTCACCTTCCAATAACCATGTTCCAAATCCAATTGCAGGAATTTCGATCCCGTTTGATAGTTTAAAGTTTTCCATTTTTTCAATATTTTTATATTCAAATTTATCTCAAAACAACCAATTTCAATAATTAGTAGACGTTAATTCTTATGTTAAAACTCATTTATAGAAATCTTAAATTTAATTGTTTGTTAATAAAATAGTTCTATATTTATTCTCGAAAAGTGATAGGAAAAAATATTAAAAATGACACAATTTACAGGTACGATTGAGGATTTTATGAATACACATGAAGAATTTATTAATGCTTTGATTCTTAGAAAAATTAATCAACAAGTTGTATTAGATAAGAAAGATGCAGAAGATATTCAGCAAAATGAATTTATTCAACAAAAATTAGATGATTTAAAAGAACATATGACTGATTTGTTTGAAAATGAATTTGGTGATTGGGAAATTACAATGGATTTAGAATCTTTTGAACAAGAATTTGATAAACATTTTCAGATTTCGAAGCAAGAATTAGAAGATAATGTGCTGTTGAAGTAGGTGATTATGGAAGAAAAACAGATTTTACATGTTGATTTCGCAACTTTGAGACAATCGTATATAGAAGTCAAAAATTTTCTAGAAAAAACAACAAAAGAAAAAGTTGAAAATGTTGATGTTCTGATTGAGAAAGATTTATTTTTATCAGGATTAGATAATGAATCACTTTTGATAGCGTTTATAGAAAAATATGATATTGATTTTTCTAAATTTGATTATTCAAAACATTTTTTGTCAGAAGGAGAATTAGCGAATGGATTCCAAGTTGTCTTAAATATAGTTTTTATTCCGTTATATTTTCTATTTTGGTTGATAAAAGAATTTACTTTTGATTTGATTGACTTAAATAAATATTTGATTAAGATTGTGAAATTATTTTCAACTAATCAAAGAGAAACTCGTGATATGAGTTTTGGAGATTTGTTAACTTCTTATGTCAACAAGAAATATACGTTAAGAAACACTACAAAATTCGTTTTGCATAATCCTAAACTCTCATAAAATCTTCTTCCAACAAGTCTTCTAAAGGACTTTGCATCAAAGATTGTGGTAAATTTCGGAAAGCAAAATTTCGTATATTCATCAAAAATTTATTGTCGACTTGAGCAACTTTTCCAGCCAAACGAGAAGTATCGATAATATAATGTGTTCGTTTCAAACGACGTAAATTATAATGTTCAAAAGCTAACAAAATATCAGTATCTTTTTTGATTAGTTCATCATACAAAACACAAACATCTTCAACAGCCATGCATGCGCCTTGCCCCATGTTTGGTGTGGTTGCATGTGCTGCATCTCCAATTAACAATACACGATTAAATGCATAATTATTAATCGGTTTTATATCCATAATTGGCGTAGCAATGATGCTTTCTGGATTCGTTTTTTGTAAAGTATTTCTGATTTGTCCCGAATAATCTTTGAACTGATTTTTAATATCACTTAAAGCGTAGTTGTAAACTTCAGAATTTAGTTTTGTATTGACACAAGCATACCAATAAATTTGATGATTGATTAATGGCGTCAAACCAAATCGACCATTTGGTCCCCATGTTTCGATGCTCTTTTTTGAATTGTAAGATTTATCCTCTACAATAGCACGCCAACAAATATAGCCTGCATAACGAGGTGTTGAATGTTTTAACAATTGTTGACGAATTGTAGAATTTATCCCATCAGCACCAATTAAATAATCACCTTCTGTAGAAGTTCCATCTTCAAAATGAAGGACAACTTTCTCAAAACTTTGTTCAAAGAATTTTATTTTTTTTGACGTTTTAATTTTATTCGAATCAATTTTCGAGACTAAATAATGATGTAAATCTGCACGATGAATGGCAAAATTTTCGTTGTTGTAATTTTTTCTTAATCGTTCTGTGTCCGCTTTCAGAATTGTTTTTTCTTTCCAATCTTGAATTTCAAAATCTTCTAACATATGCCCCAAAGGCGCAACCTCTTCTGCTAAACCAAGAATTTCAAACGCTTTCATTGCATTAGAAGCCAAACCAAAACCAGCCCCAATTCCACGAACTTCTGTCGAAGCCTCGAAGATTTCGTAATCATAATTTAAGTCTTGCAAAGCTTTTGCTAAAGTTAAACCCGCAATTCCTGCACCCGCAATTAAGAATTTTTTACTCATTGATAAAAATAAAGTTCAAAATTAATCATTCTACTATAAACCAAAAAGAAAAGCGAATCAATTTGATTCGCTTTTCAGAAGTTATTTTGTCGGAAATTATTGTTCGTTAAAATATTTGTAGAAATATGGAATAGTTTCGATTCCTTTGTAGAAATTGAATAAACCATAATGTTCGTTTGGAGAGTGTATAACGTCAGAGTTTAATCCGAATCCCATTAAAACAGATTTTGTTCCTAATTCTTCTTCGAATAAAGCAACAATTGGAATAGATCCACCAGCTCTTTCGGCTAACGCTTCTTTCACAAAAGTTTCAGCTAACGCTTTTTTAGCAGCGATAAAACCAGGATGATTTGTTGGTAAAATATAAGGTTTACCTCCATGATGTGGTTTTACTTTAACTTCTACAGAAGAAGGCGCTAAAGTTGGGAAATAATCTGCAAATTGTTTTGTTACAACTTCTGGATCTTGTCCAGGAACCAAACGCATTGAAATTTTAGCATACGCATGAGAAGGAATAACTGTTTTAGCACCTTCGCCAATATATCCTCCCCAAATTCCGTTTACATCTAAAGTAGGACGAATAGAAGCTCTTTCGATTGTAGAAAAACCTTCTTCTCCTTGGATATCAGCAATACCAATAGATTTCTTGTATTCTTCTACATCAAATGGAATTTTAGCTAAATCAGCTCTTTCGTCTTCTGTTAATTCAAGAATTGGTTCATAGAAACCTGGAATTGTAATGTGACCTTTTTCATTGATTAATTTTCCAATCATTGTTGCTAAAACATTAATCGGATTAGGAACAGCTCCACCATAAACACCAGAGTGCATATCGCGATTAGCTCCTTTTACCTCAACTTCTACATAAGATAAACCACGTAAACCAACAGAAATAGAAGGTTGTTCGTTTGAAATCATAGAAGTATCAGAAATCAAAATCACATCATTTTTTAATTTCTCTTTATTGTTTTTAACGAAATTTACTAATGAAGGAGAACCAACTTCTTCTTCACCTTCGATCATAAATTTAACGTTACAAGGTAATTCGTTTGATTTGTTTAAAGCCTCAAAAGCTTTAACGTGCATAAACATTTGACCTTTATCATCAGCAGAACCACGAGCAAAAATTGCTCCGTCAGGATGAATTTCTGTCTTTTTGATTACTGGCTCGTATGGTCCAGATTCCCATAATTCTAAAGGATCAGCTGGTTGTACATCGTAATGTCCGTAAACTAAAACAGTAGGTTTTGAAGCGTCAACTATTTTTTCTCCGTAAACAACAGGAAAACCTTCTGTTTCGCATACTTCAACATTATCAGCACCTGCTTCTTTTAAATATTTTGCAACCATCTCGGCAGCATCATTTACGTCTTGTGTGTAGGCTGGATCAGCACTAACTGAAGGAATTTTAAGTAATTCGATTAATTCATCAAGAAAACGTTGTTTATTCTCTTGTATAAATTGTTGCGTATTGTTCATTTTTGTTTGTTATGAATAATAGGTAAATTTAAAAATAAAATCTTGATTAGACTTTCTTTTTCAAGAAAAATATAATGCGAAAACCTTTGTATCTTTGCAAAAAATTAGAGAATGATATTATATAATACAACTTTTATTGTTGAACAAGAAGTGCATGATGATTGGTTTGCGTGGATTCAGAAAGAGCATATTAATGATTATTTGAAATCAAATTGTTTTATCGGTGCTCGTTTAGGAAAAATAACTTCTCATATAGAACCTGGGGCGGTTTCTTATTCTTTGCAATTATTTGTGAATGATGAATTGACTTTAGATAAATTCAAGAATAATTTTTTATCAGAAATTAAACAAAAAAGTTTGCAAAAATACGCGACTAAAGTACTAAGTTTCGAAAGTGAAATGGAACATATAGGGGATTATAATTAAACAAAAGCTCGAGAAAATTCTCGAGCTTTTTTTATATTCTTTTTTGAAAAATAACTTCAATATTCAATTCAATCCATTGTTTGGTGCTAAAATCATAATATGACTTTGTAATATTTGTAGATAGACGATTGTAGTCTATAATTTTTAAATTTTCAATAGAAACATTTTTTTTATTTTCCTTGTTACCAGTATAGTTGCTTTCTGTATAACTACTATCTTTTATAACCATTACTTTATCCGATAATGTTGTAGATGTTACAAATCCATATTTTACAAAATCTGCATAACCGCTTGGTATACTTGGATAATCATAATTTATTAATGTTAGAGGAAAATTAAAGGAGATTAATTTTACTTTAGGTCTAACTTCTAAAAAGTTCTCTTGTTTATTAAGAATTTCAATTTCATCCAACAAATTAGTTGATGTTTTTTTATCATTGTTTAAATCAACTGGGATATTAGCTTTATAGGACACAATATTATAAGTCTCAACTACATCTTCTTCCGAAAAACCATCATCATCTTTACATCCAAAATTAATAAGAATTATACTAGATGCAAGTAGTAGTTTAAAGTAATTTGTAATCATATCATTATGAATTTTAGTAAATATAATAATTTCATTGATTTGTATAGTTATCAATTTTTGATTTATGTTTTTTTGACTTTAGTTGAATTATTTCAGAATTGGTTTCGATTTAGATAAAAATACCTATTACGATATTTTACTTCCGAAAAATTATAATTCAAACAAAGCGTTTGTTATTAAAATGGGCAAATCACCTGATAAAACAGAAAAATTGATGGACGCAAAAATGTAGTTCCAAAATAGAATAAAAAAATGCAGTAGTTTTTCTACTGCATTTTTTGTTTATGTTTAACCTTCGAAGCTTCTTACAGCGTCTAATGTTTTATTAATTTCAGCATCTTTAATTGCATCAGAAATAAACCAAGTTTCGTATCCAGAAGGAGCAATGTAAACTTCGTTCGTTAATAAATGATGGAAAAATTTGTTGAATCTTTCGTGGTTACATTTGGTCACATCTGTAAAGTTTTTAATTTCCGTTTGCTCTGTAAAGAAAACAGACATCATCGACCCTAAACGATTGATATGATTTGGAATTCCTTTTTCTGCAAAGATTTTAGAAATTTCAACATCTAAAGTTTCTGTAGCGTTATCAATTCTATTGAATAATGCTCTATCATTATTGATAATATTCAATGTTGTGATACCAGCACGCATAGCAATTGGATTTCCTGATAATGTTCCCGCTTGATAAACAGGGCCAAGAGGAGCAAGGTGATTCATGATTTCGCGACGAGCAGCAAAAGCACCAACAGGGAAACCTCCGCCAATTACTTTACCAAATGTTACAATATCTGCATTGATGTTTAAACGTTCTTGAGAACCTCCCATCGCTTGACGGAAACCTGTCATTACTTCATCAAAAATTAATAAAGCTCCATTTTCATCACAAATTTGTCTTAATCCTTCTAAGAAACCTTTTTCTGGAACAATACATCCCATGTTTCCTGCAATTGGCTCAACAATAATAGCTGCAATTTCGTCTTTATTTTGTTCGAATAAAGCTTTTACATCTTCCAAATTATTGTATTCTGCCAACAACGTATCTTTTGCAGTTCCTTGTGTTACACCCGGAGAATTTGGATTTCCGAAAGTTGCAGCACCAGAACCAGCTTTAATCAAAAATGAATCTGAATGTCCATGGTAACAACCTTCAAACTTTACAATTTTATCACGATTTGTATAACCTCTTGCCAAACGAATTGACGACATACAAGCTTCTGTACCTGAGTTCACCATACGAACCATATCGATGTTTGGAACTACAGAAGTAATTAATTTTGCAATTTCAGTTTCCAATTCAGTTGGTGTACCAAAAGAAAAACCATTTTTCATCTGCTCAACAGTCGCATTCAAAACACGCGGATCTGTGTGTCCAATAATCATTGGTCCCCAAGAATTGATGTAATCTACGTAAGCACGTCCATCTTCATCATAAATATAAGCACCTTCGGCTTTTTTGATAAAAATTGGCGTTCCTCCAACAGATTTAAATGCACGAACAGGAGAATTTACACCTCCTGGAATATATTCTTGCGCGTCTTTGAATAATGCGCTACTTCTTTGATACAACATAATTTTACAAAAATAGTTGCACAAATTTACTGAATCTTAAATGAATTATGAAGTGATTTTGATTAGATTATAAGTTTATGTGAAGATTTATTTTCTAAATACTCAATTAATGTTTTAATCAATTGATTTTCTTTCAAAATCGTTTGATTTCCAATCAAAAATAATTGCTCTTTTGCACGTGTTAACGCCACATTTAGTTTTCGGTCAACATTTCCTTGGTCATTCATATTCACCAACGCATTCAATTGTGAATAATATGTTACCGCAAAACTATACAAAATAATATCGCGCTGACTTCCTTGATAACGCTCAACTGTATCAACCGTTATTTGCTCGTAATTAGGAATATTTGCTAATTCTAATTTTTGTTTAATCAAGGCAATTTGATTACGGAAAGGCGCAATAATTCCAATTGTTTTCTTTGCATCAAATTCTTTTTTATTGATTTCGTATAAATGAATAATTTCTTGTACAAATTTCACAATCAAATCGGCTTCTTGCTCATTCGTTGAAGGCAAATAAGGATTTTCGTCCACATTGATAAACGCAAAACGATGATTCGTAATAAAGTTTTGTAAATCATTTGATTGATTATGATTTTCAAAATGTAAATCTGCACGTTGGCGATGTAAACTTTGCTTAATCTCTTCATTCAAATTTGGAATATCATAGGCAACATTTAATTTTCCATCATAAAAATAATTGTTCGGAAAATCTGCAATTTCAGCATGCATTCTTCCTTGATAAGTCAATTGGTCAAATGAATTTTCGTTATTATTACGCTCACAAAATTCATACAAACGTTCGAAAATTGAGTTTTTACGATTGATTAAACCAATATTTTCTAATAATTCGTTGTTCGTTTTTGCTAATTCAGGATTTTGCAAAACAATTGCAGGCAACTGTTTGTGATCACCAATCATGATAAAACGTTCTGCTTTTGGTAGAATTCCAACAATTTGTGGTTCTAAAATTTGTGAAGCTTCATCAATAATAATTGTATCAAATTTCTTTAATTTCAGAATATCATTTTTACTCGAAATTGAAGCAACCGTCGAAACAAAAATGCGTTGTTTACGAATAATATCTTGAATTGTTTTTCTCGAAAATTTTTCTCCTTTTTGCTCTAAATCAACATCTTTTTGCTCGATAATTTTATTCAATAAATTAGGATGAAATTCAGGAGAAGTAGATAATTCATTCCCAATTCTGATGAACTTTTGTTCAATTTGATCAGAAATAGCCGAATTTATCGATTCACATAATTCATCAACCGCACGATTTGTATACGCCAAAAGCAAAATATTACAATCTTGTTTCTCGTAGATTTCTTTCACCAATTCTTTGATGATAATCGATGTTTTTCCTGTTCCTGGAGGTCCATTCAACAAGAAATAATCTTTAGAAGAAAGCGCTTTTTTCAAGATTCGATTTTGTTCATCCGAAAGATTTGAGTTAAAATACGCATAATCCATTTGATTTCTTGGAATAGATTGCGTTAAAATCAAATCTTTTTTTGCTTTAGAAGAATGAATTAATCCATACAGATTTCGGTACATCGAAACAAAAGAAGAATCCATAAAATCGCGTTCCAAAGCCCATTTTCCTGATGAATCAAACGAATCAAAAAAGCGTGTGTTGGGCTGCTGATAACGAAAACGCAACACAATAAATTCTCTCGAAATACTTTTGATGGTACATTTAAAAACCTGATTTGTTAAAACCGAATCTTTGAAATTATTTCTTGGATAAAGAATGCAAATATCACCTTCGCGAATCGAAATAAAATCATTCGCAGGATTAGTTCTTTTTAACTTGATTTCACGTTTTGGATCAGAAATATGATTTTCTACAATTTCTAAATCATAAATAATCTCGAAATTATTATTTTTTTCTTCGAAAGTATTCAGCCACAAACTCGCCAAACCGTTGTTAGAAGTTGATTGTCCCAAACCAAGTTTCGCCATATATTGCTCTTTCGCAATGAAATTCGTAAACGAATAAAAATAAGCTTTTTCTAACGGTGAACTATTTTTGATCGGATAGATAAATTTATCCAACTGTTCTTCTAAAATTTCTTTGAAACGAGGATTAATTTTTCGTTTGATAAAATTGGCAGGTTTAATCGAATAAATAGTTGATTCAATATCGGTTAATGCATGATTTGCTAACCGATTTTCATTGATAATTATTCGATTTCGTAAATCAAAAATACGTTGAACTCGCGCTAAAGTTGGCACATCAAAACGTAAATTTCCTTGATATACTTTCGAATAGAAGATATAACCTTCGGTGTTTTTTGTGACATCTTTAAACTCTAAATCATATAAAACACCAATAATTTGGTAATATAAAAAGAGCTGCGTCGCATGATTTGGCTTGACACTTTTTCCATCATCAGGAAAAGGTGCACCACCAGATTTCAGCTCGATAATTTTATTTTTTCCTTCGGGATTAATGTCTAATAAATCTAAACGACCCTGAATACCATATTGTTCGCACAAAAATGAAGGCTCTATTAATGCACGATCCAACGAAATATCATATTGAGGAAAATCCTCGGTCAACACTTTTTGAATACGGTCAAAATGACCTTTTGCTTCCAGATAATAATCTTTCAAGTCTTGTGGATTCGTCAAATCGTTGCAAGCCGTATATTCTAATGGATAATTTTTGAAATCATTCTTGAAAATCTCATTAAAATCTGTGTTTTCAATGTTTTCTGTTGAAAAATGATCGACTACTGAATTGGCAAAATTTCCTAAACGAATGTGTTTACTATTTGGCGATTCTTCAAATTTTTTCTGAATATAATGCAATTCAGAAGTTCCATAATCCTGAAAACATTCAGCAATTGCCGAAATATCAACCAAATAATCTGGTTCGAGAATGATAAAACGTGGATGATAAATTCCTTCTTCATCAATCGTCGAATTGACTAAATTTAATTGTGCACCAACCCAAAAATCCTCAACAGAAGTAAAGTTTTCATTTACGCCATCCTCATCAATTTGAACTGTAATATTTTCTTCTGTTTCATTATCTTCATGATCGCAAATCAAACAATCTCGTTTGATTTCAATCACTTGAACACGCAATTTTTTAACCCGATTTCGAGTAAGAATTTTGTTTGTATAAAATTCTTTTTCAGGAAAATAGTAGATAATTTCTGCTGGAATCATTACTTCATAAATCGAAGAAATAAAATCTGCAACATATTTATAATGTGTAAAATATTCGTGTTCTGTCGGTTCGTATTTCTCGCTCAGAATTCGTTGAGCCGTTTTACGAAAGGAATGAATTTTAGTGGAAACTTGGTATTGATTACAGATAAAAGATAGCTTCGAGAAAAAGTTAGAAAACTGTAAAGCTTCGTTTTTTGTCAACTCAAATGCAATATTTTCAACCAAACGTTTTAAATCTAAATATTTAAAATTGATTGGTTTATTGGCAAGTTGAATTTGTAAAACTTCATTTAGCAGTTGATTTCCTATTTCTTCTCGATTCACGGCGATTAATTTGGTGTAAAATTAAGACTAAATATTGTATTAAAAAGACGTTTAATCCCACGTTTTCCAATCATCACTTGTAAACAACCATTTTGGAGTTTTAATTTTACCTTGTTGTAATTTATACCAAGGATTTAATTTTTTATTCATCGGATTATTAAGAATTTGAATTTTTTCAAATTATTTAATTCTCAAAGGTGAAACAATGACAGCAAATCCATCAGGATCTAAGAAAGAAATTCCGTTATCATTCCAATATGGATTTTTAGATTTTATTGGTTTGATATGATGAAATTATAAACGCTCAATAATTTTTTCATATTCTTGTTGTGTTGTTGGATAAAATACCAAACAATTGTCTTCATCAAAGTGATGATTTATATTTTCGTGAGTTGTTGTAAATTTTAGATGCCAGTTTAAATCTGGTTTTCCAATAAAAATACCATCATATCCATTATGATTTTGAAACTCTCCAAGAATTTCAAAATTTAAAACTTTAGTATAGAATTTTTTTATTTAGTTGATTTGATTGGTATGACGAGCGACTCAAAATTGCATAAAATTCACTATTATTATTGATTGAAAATTAGTTTATTTTATTGAATTTTATGGAAATAATTTTAGTACAATGAAGAAAACTCTTTTATTAATTTCGTTTATTATTTTTAGTTTATTTAATGTATTTGCTCAAAAACAAAAAGATTCTAAAAGTTCTGAAGTTATTATTTCAAAAGATTTTAAAAATAAATTAGATCCAATTAAATCAAATTTTAATCGAATTAATTCGATTAAAATTTGGACAAAAATAAAAGAAATTGAAACTGATGATTCTACCGAAGGTGGTTTTATTAATTATTATTTTTTGAACGATAAATTAGAAAAAATTGTGGTTCGAAAATTTGGAAAATCAGGTCAATATTTAGCCGAATATTATTTGTTAAATGATAAATTGTCTTTTGTTTTTGAACAAGGTACAACTTATAATTTTCCTTTATATTGGAAAGGATTTGATGATAAAAAATCGAAAATTGAAGAATTTCGTTATTATTTTGAAGATAGAAAATTGATTCATTTTATAGGAAAATCTAAAAATTACAAAACTGAAAGTAAAGATACTTTGGACGAATTTGATGAGATAATTAAGAAAGAGAAAAGTAATTAGATAAATCAAAATAACTACATTTATTAAAAATTAAACAATGAAAATTGCCATATTAGATGATTATCAAAATGCTGTACCGTATTTGAAATGTTTTGATTTAATAAAAGATTATGATGTTAAGGTTTTAAATCGTTCATATACAAATACAAAGGATTTAGCAAAAGAAATTGAGGATGTTCAAATTTTAGTTTTGATAAGAGAACGTACGAAAATAAATGAAGAATTATTATCCCTTTTACCAAATTTGAAATTAATTAGTCAAACAGGCAAAATTTCAAATCATTTAGATTTAGCCGCTTGTACAAGTAGTGGAGTTGCTGTGTCAGAAGGAATTGGTTCTCCTATTGCTCCAGCCGAATTAACTTGGATGTTGATAATGAATGCAACTCGAAAAATACCTCAAGCTATCGAAGCGATGAAAAAAGGCGAGTGGCAGACTAATATTGGTTCTACAATAAATGGTAAAACAATTGGAATTTGGGGATATGGAAAAATAGGACAGATGATTGCACAATATGCAAAAGCTTTTGGAACGAAAGTGCAAGTTTGGGGAAGTGAAAATTCTCGTCAAAAAGCATTGGAGGATGGTTTTCAAGCAAGTAATTCTAAAGAAGATTTTTTCTCTACAAGCGATGTTGTTACACTTCATATTCGATTAAATGAGCAAACAAAAGGTATTGTGAAATTTGAAGATTTGAAATTAATGAAACATGATGCAATTATTGTAAATACTTCTAGAGCTGAACTAATTAAGAAAAATGATTTAAGTAAAGCTTTAAGTCAAAATACACCAACTTATGCTGCTTTAGATGTATATAACTCTGAACCAATTTATGATAAAAATAATGAATTTCTAACGAATCCGAATGTAATTTGTACGCCGCATTTGGGTTACGTTGAAGAAAATAGTTACGAATTATATTTCTCAAAAGCTTTTGAAAATGTTGTGAATTATATTGAAGGAAATCCAATCAATATTGCAAATCTTGAAGTTTTAGATTAATAAAAAATCCGTCAATTGACGGATTTTTTTAATACACTTCTTCTTTTTTGAAGAAAACCGTGTCGTTTCCTTTTCTAAATTTCAGTTCTGAATATCGAATCGTGTAATCATCAGACATTCCGTAAGTTTCTAAAATAAAATTATCCTTAAAACGATAATTTCTATTGGTTTTATGTTTTGCATTTGAACCTAATTCTTCTTTCAAACTCAATATTACTGGAGAAATTTTGAATCGAGGATCAGTTTCTATTCGATTAATAATGGTATTGACATCGGCAGAATCCATAATCAAAACTGTTTCTTGTTTCATGTTTTTAATTCCAGAAATAACTGTCGAAACAATTTTTAAATTTCCTTTAAACCCAATTCCAGCTTGGTGTAAATCGGTTTTCAAATCATCATTAGAATACATTTGACTTCTGTAACCATATTTCACCATCGGAATCATCACAATAAAAAATATCGCAAGCGAAACTATCATTGCAGCTTTGTTGTAGCCTGCCATTCTCAATCCATAATATATAAATGGAATCAAAATCAATAATACAATTCCGAATATAATGACAGCAATTAATCCTGATTCCATTAGCCGTTAATCATATTTAAAAATTCGTCCTCGGTCAACACGACAACTGTTCCAATTTCTTCTGCTTTTTTCAATTTACTTCCAGCTTTATCGCCAGCAACCAAAAAATTTAAGTTTTTAGAAACTGCAGAAATATTTTTTCCACCATGATCTTCCACCATTTTTTGTGCATCAGTTCGATTGAATTTAGTCAAAGTTCCTGTAAACAAAAACGTTTTGCCTTCCAAAGAATCTGACAAAGGTTTTGCTTCTTCACCAATCTCGAAATTCAACCCGTAATCACGTAAACGTTGAATCAAAATTTGATGCTGTTCTTCTTTAAAATATTCCTTAATCGAAATTGCAATTTTTTCTCCAACATCCGTTACAGAAACTAATTCTTCCATTGTTGCATTCATCAAACGATCAATAGTTTGAAAATGTTTAACCAATTTTTTTGCAACCGTTTCACCTACATGACGAATTCCAATTGCGTACAACACCTTTTCGAAAGGTTGCTCTTTAGATTTTTCGACAGAATTAATAATATTTTGAGCAGATTTTTCAGCCATTCTTTCCAGAGGCAAAATATCTTCTTTTTGTAAAGTATAAAAATCAGCAATGTTATTAAGCAAATTTGCTTTGTGTAGCAAAACAGCTGTTTCACCACCAATACTCTCAATATCCATTGCTTTTCGAGAAACAAAATGCTCTAATTTTCCAATTATTTGAGGTTCGCAACCATTTTCATTTGGACAATAATGCTGTGCTTCGCCATCGTTACGAATTAATTCTGTTCCGCAAGAAGGACAATTTTTAATAAATTCGATTTCTTCCGTTCCAGGTTTGCGAACATCAGTATTAACACCAACAATTTTCGGAATAATTTCGCCGCCTTTTTCCACATAAACCATATCACCAATGCGGATATCCAACTTTTTAATAATATCTTCGTTGTGGACAGAAGCACGTTTTACGATTGTTCCAGCCAAAGAAATAGGTGCAAGATTTGCAACAGGCGTAATCGCTCCAGTACGACCAACTTGATAATCGATGCTCAATAATTCGGTTTCGGCAGCTTCAGCTTTAAATTTATACGCCATTGCCCAACGTGGAGATTTCGCAGTATAACCTAATTCATCTTGTTGCGAAAAAGAATTTACTTTGATCACAATTCCGTCCGTTTCGTAAGGTAAATTTTTACGTTCGATATCCCAATGATCTACAAAAGCTAAAACTTCTTCCAAAGAAGTACATAATTTTGATGTATGCGGAATCTTAAAACCTAATTCATCAGCGGCTTGTAGCATTTCCCATTGTGTAGAATAAGGTAAATTATTTCCGATAAAATAATATGGGAAACATTGTAAACCGCGTTTCGCAACTTCTGTATTATCTTGTAATTTTAATGATCCAGAAGCGGTATTTCGAGGATTTGCATACAATTCTAAACCATTATTAGCGCGTTCTTCATTAATTGAAGCGAATTTATTGAGCGGAATTGTAATTTCGCCACGCATATAAAAACGTTCAGGATAATTTCCTTTCAATTTCAATGGAACAGATTGTATAGTACGTATATTATTCGTGATTTCATCACCTTGTGTTCCATCTCCACGCGTTACAGCCTGCGTCAATTCTCCATTTTCATACAAAATAGAAATCGAAGCGCCATCATATTTCAATTCGCAAACAAATTCTACTTTTTCACCTAACGTTTTCTCAATTCGTTTTTCCCAATCTTGTAAATCTTCAATTGAATATGAATTGTCTAACGAATACATTCTAAATTCGTGTGTAATCGTCGGAAAATTTTTTGTAACCATTCCACCAACGCGTTGTGTAGGGGAATTAACATCAAAAAAGATAGGATTTTCGTCTTCTAATCGTTTTAATTCTTTCAATTTCAAATCAAATTCGAAATCAGAAATTGTCGGATTATCTAAAACGTAATAATTATAATTATGCTGAGTAAGCTCTTCTCGAAGCGCTAAAATTTTGTCTTGTATTTCCATTCTAAAAATGTTACCGAACAAAGATAAACACTTGAATTAATACGAACAATTTTTAAAATAATTTGGAATGATTTATATTTAGGAATATTTATTGCAACGTTTATTGAAAAATAATCAACTATGAATAATTTATTAGAAGTTTTGGACACAAAATCAAAAGGTTTTGAAAATACAGTTTCTATCGTAACAACTGGAGCAGCAGCAGGAATTGCAATTTCGAAAGCAATTAATAAGAACGAAAAAATTGGAGCTGTTGTTGGAGTAGGAGTAGGCTTGCTGGTTTATGCAATGTTTAGTCCTCAAAACAAATTGGAAAAAGAGAATAAAAAATTGGAAAAGCAAATAGAAGAGTTTGAAGCTAAATTGGAAAAATAATCTGTTTTTATTTGTAAGTATTTTAACTTATTTGGTGAGTTTAATTTTGCCTGTTCACTTATTAAGTATTGATTTTATTGAATATTATTCTGGAGATTCTAGAACAGAATATTTGAATTACATATCTAATATTAGGATATATAACGATATCAGAGTTGCCAATTGATTTTATCTGTTGGTTAGGGAACTTTACATTATTATTTTCTTGGATTTTTTATAAGATAAAAATAGGATGAATATTAGGTATTATCGCTGTTATTCAAATGTCATTATACGAAATTAATCATTTAACAAGATTAGATATTTTACAAATACATGAATATGATTTACCACATTTTGGTTATTGGATTTGGTTATTTTCATCCATTTTTGTCCTAATTTATCATTACAAAAAATATAAATTAAAAAGTCAAACATTGTAAAGTTTGACTTTTTAGTTTTGTGATATTCATAATTCGTTCTCGAAGATGATTAGATAGAATTTATTCTTAAGACATTTTAAATGTTTTTATCTTAATAATTATATTGATTTTCGAATTAATTAGCAATCCATACTCTATGAAAACCTTTATTTAATGCCAATTTGGACTGATTTTCTTCTATTTTACGAATATGAAAATTCACTCTCGAAGATGATTTAAGTATAAACAAAATTTGCTTGTATAATTTATTGATTCTATATTATATTATATTATATCTATAAAATTAGTCGAGATTAGTGTTGTTTTAGAAAATTGGAATTAATACATTTGTTAAAATAAATACTCTATAAAAACTATAGATATTATATAAGAAAATGAATCAACTAAAAGAGATATTAGAAAAAGTTACAGGACAAGTAAGTTTAGAAGAAAAATTATTTTTTTTGAATAACAACGTTAAAGAAAAAATAGTTTTTTCGACAAGTTTTGGTTTCGAAGATCAAGTTATTTCTCATGTTATTTTAAGTCAAAAATTAGACAATATTAAGATTTTTACTTTAGATACAGGTCGTGTTTTTCAGGAAACGTACAATACGTGGAACAAAACAGAATTTAAATATCAAGCGAAGATTAAACCATTTTATCCACCAACAGAGGAGTTAGAAAATTTTGTTGAAGAAAATGGAATTAATCCTTTTTACGATTCGGTTGATTTAAGAAAACAATGTTGCTATATCAGAAAAGTAATTCCTTTGAATCGTGCATTAAAAGAAGCATCAGTTTGGATTACAGGTTTGCGTGCGGAGCAATCGAATAATCGACATGATATGCACGAAATAGAGTTTGACGAAGAAAAACAATTATTCAAATTCAATCCATTGATTGATTTTACAACAGGGGATTGTTTCGAATATTTGAAAGAAAATAGAGTTCCTTACAACCCGTTACACGACAAGGGTTTTATAAGTATTGGTTGTGCTCCTTGCACACGTGCTATAAACGAAGGTGAAGATTTTCGTGCCGGAAGATGGTGGTGGGAAGACAATAGTAAAAAAGAATGCGGTCTACATGCAAAGTAGACTTCAGGTGTTAATTTAATTTGAATGACTCAGCCTATTTTAGGTTGAGTTTTTTGTTTACTTTTACTAGATAAGTTTCAATAATGGAAATAGAACAAATCTTAAATCAAATTTCGCCACTTTCATCACAGTCTATTCAATTGATAGCAGATAAAATTCAATTGATTCGATTACCAAAAAACACCACGCTTATTGATGCTGATAAAGTTGAGAAAAAGTTATATTTCATCAAAAAAGGAATTGTTCGCGCGTATACGATAGACGATGGAAAAGAAATTACGTTTTGGTTTGGGAAAGAAGGCGATTTGATTTTATCGATGCGAAGTTATGTCGAAAATAAAATTAGTTACGAAACAATCGAATTAATGGAAGATTGTGAGTTATATGAAATTAAATCTTCAGACATACAATTGTTTTATGCGACAAATTTAGAAATTGCAAATTGGGGAAGAAAACTTGCTGAAATTGAATTGATAAAAACTGAAGAGCGTTTTATTTCTAGGCAACTAGGAACGGCGATTGATCGTTATAAAAAATTGTTAGAAGAAAATCCAAGTTTGATTAATCGTGTGCAATTAGGTTATATCGCGTCTTATTTAGGAATTTCTCAAGTGACATTAAGTAGGATTCGCACAGAAATTTAAGCGAATAATTTTTTTACAAATGTAAAAAAAATCTATTTTTTTCTAATTCATCTTTGCATCAAAATATTAACAAAATGAATTGGATTTTATTGATTTTAGGAGGATTATTCGAGATTGGATTTACATCATCTTTAGGGAAAGCCAAAGAAACAACAGGCTCAGAAATGTACATTTGGTATGGCGCTTTTGCAATATGTTTGGTTGCAAGTATGACGTTATTAATCAAAGCAACACAAACTTTACCTTTGGGAACTGCTTATGCTGTTTGGACTGGAATTGGCGCTGTTGGAACAGTTTTAATCGGAATTTTTGTATTCAAAGAACCAGCTAATTTTTGGAGAATATTCTTTATTTTTACATTAATTAGTTCAATTGTAGGATTAAAATTTGTTTCGCATTAATGAACGAAGAAATTACAATAAAAAGAGTTGAAGAAAAACACATTACAGAACTTCAAGAAATCTCTAAAAAGACATTTGCAGATACATTTTCTTCTTCTAACACAGAAGAGGATATGCAAAAATATTTGAACGAAAGTTTTTCAGAAGATCAATTATTAAAAGAATTGAAGAATCAAAATTCGTTGTTCTTTTTTGCAATGATTAACCAAAAAATTGTCGGTTATCTGAAATTAAATATTGGTGATGCTCAAACAGAAGTTTATGATATGAATTCTTTGGAAATTGAAAGAATTTATGTGTTAGAATTGTTTCAAGGAAAGAAAATTGGACAAATTCTTTTTAATAAAGCTGTAGAAATAACTAAAAACCTCAACTTGCATACAATTTGGTTAGGAGTTTGGGAAAAGAATATTTCTGCGATTAATTTCTATTTAAAGAATGGTTTCGAAAAATTCGATCAACATATTTTCAGACTTGGTGATGATGAACAAATAGATTATTTAATGAGATTAAAATTATAAGATTTATAATATGTCAAAATGTCTTATTAATTCTATATTTTATCAATAATGTGAAGTGGTATTGTTTTTGACATTGTAACAAAAAAATAATAGATATGGACACAAATAGAGATTATACATTCGAAGAAATACCAGATAGCTCTCACAATGAGCAAGATTTTTATGCAAAATTCAAAGAAAGATTAGATGATGTACAAAAATTTCCAGCTGATTATTTGTTCAAATTCATTTATCCTTCAAGTGAAGAAACGATGGAAAAAATCAAAGATATTTTTGCAGGAACGAATGCTGAATTTGATTACAAAGCTTCAAAAAATAGAAAATATACATCTATTTCGATTAAACTTTATGTGATTGATGCGGATACAGTAATCAATTATTACAAAGAAGTTTCGAAGATAGAAGGCGTTATAATGTTATAAAAAAGGTTGCAAATGCAACCTTTTTTTATCTTTTTAAAAAGAGTAGGGAGGTATCAATTTTTCAATTATGAAATTAATGTTCCCAGAGTAACCCTCTTTATTATGTTAAATACATAATGTGATTATTTTACTTCTTCGATAAAAACAATTGAAATCAATTTTTTAAATTATTATTTTTTTCAACTTGCAAAGATTTATCGGAACTAAATTTTAGTTTATACTTCATTTTATAAAATTTTGAAAGTTAATTTTCAAAATTTTGCATTCTCAATTCATTTCATAAAATCAACTTATTTAGAATAGAATTTTTGCTTTATTAAATTTTCTTAGAAATAGTGAGTTATTAAAGTTATTATTAATCAATTTTAAATACTTGTAAATACTTACAAATATTTGTAAATGGATATATTGCTGAATATAAATTTATTATAATTAATGTAGAATTGTTTTTTAAATGTTTAATCAGATAAATTTTTAGTAAAACTATTTTAATAAGTATAATTGAGCACAAACTTTTGCATCAGATAAAGCTTCATGATGGTTGAGTTGAAGATTAAATCGGCGAGCACAATCGGATAATTTTGTAGGAACAATTCCTTTCTGTTTGAAAATTCTGTATGTACATTCCCACTTTTCGGCAAGGTTAAGTTGAGAGTAATTGAGGCTATAAAACTCCATTGTATTCTTCAAAACAGAACGATCAAACGATTCGTTATGTGCAACAACAAGCTGATTTTGTAAACGATGTTTGATTTCAAAATAGACGTCTTCAAAACTTGGTGCATCAATTGTGTCTTCGGGACGAATTCCATGAACCAAAATATTATGATAATTATATTGATTTTGTGGTGGTTGAATTAACGTGTAATACTCGTCTGTAATCACATTATCTGTCACAGTTACAATTCCAACCGCGCAAGCAGAATTACGATAATTGTTTGCAGTTTCGAAATCGATGGCAACAAAATTTTCCATAATTTATATTTTGTTCGATATAAAATTAATGATATTTTCTTGTTCGAAAGGAGAAAACCAATTGACAGTTTCATCTTTTTTGAACCATGTCATTTGACGTTTTGCAAAACGTCTTGTATTCTTTTTGATTTCTTCTATCGCAAAATCCAATGTAATTTTCTCTTCAAAAAAGTCGAACAATTCTCGATAACCAACAGTTTGCAAAGCATTCAAATCTTTTAAAGGAAATAAATTTTTTGCTTCATTTAATAAACCTTCGTTCATCATAATATCAACTCGACGATTGATTCGGTCGTACATTTCTTCGCGAGGAAGTTCTAAACCGATTTTAATTATGTTAAATGGATGTTTGTTCAAATCTTGATTTCTGAAGTTAGAGAAAGGTAAACCCGAAGATCTAAAAATTTCTAAAGCACGTGTTACACGCTGTTTATTGAAAATATCAACTTCTTCAAAATACTTTGGATCGACTTCTTGCAATTCTTTTTGCAATTTTTCAATTCCAAATTCAGCAAGCTCATTATTCAAATCTTCTCTAATTTTAGGATTAACATCAGGAAATTCGTCAAAGCCAACTGTGATCGCTTTTTCATATAAACCAGATCCACCAACCATGACGCAAATGTCATTTGTTTTGAAATAATTATTCAAAAAAGCTAAGCCATCACGCTCAAAATCACCAACCGAATATTTTTCGTGAATAGAAATATTTTGAATAAAATGATGCTTCACTTCAGTCAATTCTTCCTCAGAAGGAACAGCAGTTCCTATCTTCATTTCTTTGAAAAATTGACGACTATCACAAGAAATAATTTCGGATTGAAAATGTTTTGCAACTTCTATTGCCAAATTGGTTTTACCAATTGCAGTTGGTCCAACAATAGAAATTAAGGTTTTATTATTTTGAATTTTTTGCATGTTATATGAAATCGAGCGCAAGATACTTCGATATTTTATGAAAAGAAAAAGCTTCTATAAAAAATAGAAGCTTTGTAAATTATATTGATCTTTAATTAATCATTAAAGTGGTAAAGGAAAACCACATCCGCCGTATAAGCAGGTTTCGGATTATCTTTAATTTCTAAATTTGCTTCGATGACAACTTTTGCAATTCCTCTCAAATTAGTAATAGATTTCAATTTTGCAGTTAATCTTACCTCACTATCAACCAAAACAGCTTGTCCAAATCTCAAATTTTCAATTCCATAATTGATTAACATTTTGATGTTGCGCACTTCCGCAATTTGATCCCACAAATGTGGAATTAAAGATAGCGTTAAATAACCATGCGCTATTGTTTTTTTGAAAGGTCCTTCGTTAGCTGCTTTTTCAGGATCTGTATGAATCCATTGATGATCTAAAGTTGCATCAGCAAAGCGATTGATTTGTTCTTGATTTATTATATGCCAGTCAGATTTACCGATTTCTTTACCTTCGAAAGCTTTGTATTCATCGAAATTATTAATAATTACCATTATTCAGGTGTTTTAGTTTTTAGTATTGTATTGCTCAAATCTAATGAATAATCGTCAGATAATAAATTTTATTTATGAGAAAGAGAGCATTTTTTGAATAATGTAACGTCCTGAAAAAAT
>NZ_DDBA01000030.1:0-13810 GCF_002333005.1 Empedobacter sp. UBA2044 | reverse complement strand
GCTATTTCAGGACGGGACAAAATATTTACAAAAAAAATCCTGAAAAATTATTTCAGGATTTCTATTTCTTATTGAATTCTTTTTAAATCGTCAATATTATGTTTGTGCATATAAAGAGGAATGTGTTCTATAACAACGTCGTTCTTTTCTAGACCAAAAGATTTCGGAATGTTGAATTCTATTTTCTTTAATAAATAATAAACTTTTAGTGTGAAAAATTCTTTCATACTTAATTTGGTTTCAATTGAAGGAAATTTCTCAATCAAAACAAATTTCATGTCAGGATCTTGATTGTATTTTTTCAAACAGGTACTCAGGTATTTTAATTCTAATTCTCCATTTGCATACATATCGTTGATTACTTTTTTGATATATTGTTCTGTTTTTGGCTGAACTCTAAATCCTACATTAAATGTAATTCGATATATTTTTTGATCGACAATTGGCAATATTTTATAACTCAACGTATAGGGTTCACTATCTCGGTTAATGTTTACAAACCAATAAACATCTGCACGTTTTGGGCGTTTTGATAAAATAGATTGAATACTGTATTTTTCGATATTTTTTGGATTCGTAGATTTCGTTAAGTAAAACAAGAAAGTCGAGTATTTATTGATTGTTTTATCTTCGCTCAATTCTGTTAATACATTTGCGTAGCGCTTTATTTTTACGAATTCTAAGTTTCGTGAATTAAGAATTTTTCCGTAAAAACTACAATACATTATTACAAAGAACAGCCATCCCATTAATAATGCTAAATAGCCACCATCAACAAATTTGACAACATTTGCTACGAAAAATGAAGATTCTATTGCTACGAAAATCGACAAAATTGCCACAATAAATACTTTGTTGAATTTTGTATAATAATTAAGATAATAGGATAACAAGAAAGTCGTCATTAACATGGTAACCGTTATGGCAAGACCGTAGGCGGCTTCCATATGGGACGAATCTCGGAAATATAAAACAATAAAGACACAGCCAGCCCATAACATAAAATTGATTGTAGGAATATAAACTTGGCTTTTGTGTTCGTTTGGTTGAATAATTAATGTTCTTGGCCAGAAACCTAAGTTAATTGCTTCATTGATTAATGTAAAAGATCCTGTAATCAAAGCTTGTGATGCAATAATAGCTGCACCTGTGGCAATACAAATTCCAGGGATCAAGAACCAATCTGGCATCATTTCGTAGAAAGGATTTCTACCGTCTAACATAGGGTTGTCTTGGTGCATTAACCAAGCTGCTTGCCCTAAATAGTTTGTTACTAAACAGATTTTAACGTACAACCAACTAATTCTAATGTTTTTTCGACCACAATGTCCTAAATCGGAGTATAATGCCTCAGCACCTGTTGTACACAAGAATACAGCGCCAAGAATCCAGAATCCGTGAGGATAATTCATTAACAAGTTATACGCGTAATAAGGGTTTAATGCTTTGATGATACTTGGATGATGTACGATATGTAAAACTCCTAAGCCTAGAAGCATTGTAAACCATAAAACCATAAATGGTCCAAATATTTTTCCTACTTTATTTGTTCCAAATCGTTGGAAGAAAAATAACATCGAAAGGATGAAGATTACAATAGGTATAGTAGGTAGATTTTCGAGTCCGTTTAGCATTCGTAGTCCTTCAACAGCAGAAGAGACGGAAACGGGGGGGGTGATAATTCCATCGGCGAGCAAAGCAGAAGCTCCAATGATGGTTGGAATAATTAGGTTTTTACCTTTTTTCTTGATTAATGAATACAAAGAAAAAATTCCTCCTTCGCCATCATTATCCGCTTTTAGTGTCAACCATACATATTTGATAGAAGTCTGAAAACACAAAGTCCAAAAAACACATGATACGCCTCCGTAGACAATGCTCTCTTCAATCACGCGATTCTCGCCAATTATCGCTTTCATTACATATAAAGGACTTGTTCCAATATCACCATAAATGATTCCAAATGCGATTAAGAGCGTTGCCGCAGTTACTTTGTTCATCGTATGGTTTGATTCCATAAGCAGTATTTTAAAATTTCTACGAATGTATGTCGTTGAAAAGAGATTAAACAATCTTATTTATTTATAATACAAAACCAACATTATACTTATTTTCGATACTAATTATAGCGTATTTTTACACTACTGCAGTCGGTTTTTTATTAATGGAATAAATTTAAGTATTATTTAATCATACTATTTATTTTATTAATCATAATTTAAAGTTACATTTCATTGAGAAATAGTAAATTGAATCATTATTTGTTAAACAAAATTAAATTTTAAAACTTTATTATGCTTGCATAATAAAAAAAAGATTATATTTGTTATACATACACTAAAATATGTTAAGAGAAGATTTAACGATAGATTATTTATTGCGTTCAACATGGTTGTCAGTTCAGAAAATGTATAATGAGCAAGCTGGTGCTTACGATTCTACAATGGTGTATGCCTTTACATTATTATCAATAGATCCGAAAGGAGGTACGCCAAGTACGTCGCTAGGACCAAAGATGGGAATAGAGCCAACAAGCTTGTCGAGAACATTAAAAAACTTAGAAGCAAGAAATTTTATCGTTCGAAAACCAAATCCAGAAGATGGGAGAAGTGTGTTGATCACTTTGACTGAAGAAGGATTAAGAATGAGAGATATTTCAAAACATTTTGTTTTGCAATTTAATGAATCAATTAATAATCACATCGAGCCAGAGAAAATGCAAATTTTCTTGGAAGTGATTTATAAGATTAACCAATTAATATCGGACAAAAAAATATTTAAAAACAATTATGAGAAGACACGTTAAACACGTAACTGTATTAGGATCAGGAGTGATGGGGTCTGGTATTGCATGTCATTTTGCAAATATCGGAGTCGAAGTCTTGATGTTAGATATGGTTCCTCGCGAGCTTACACCACAAGAGCAAGCGAAAGGACTTACTTTAGAGAGTAAAGTAGTTCGTAACAGAACTGCTCAAACTCACTTAGATGCTGCTTTAAAAAGCAATCCTTCACCAATTTATGACAAAGCATTTGCTTCTCGTATAACTGTAGGGAATTTTGATGATGATTTCGAGAAGATTAAAAACTCGGATTGGGTAATAGAGGTTGTGATCGAAAGATTGGATATTAAACAATCTATTTTTGAGCGCGTAGATAACTTCCGTAAACCAGGAACTTTAGTCACTTCTAATACTTCTGGTATTCCAATTCATTTGATGACTGAAGGTCGTTCAGAAGATTTTCAGAAACATTTCTGTGGAACGCATTTCTTCAATCCGCCACGTTACTTAAAATTATTCGAAATTATTCCAACTCCTCAAACAGACAAATCTGTTGTTGAGTTTTTCCAAAACTATGCATCTTTATTCTTAGGTAAAACACCAGTTTTATGTAAAGATACGCCAGGTTTTATCGGAAATAGAGTAGGAGTTTACTCGATGGCGAAAGTGATGGAATTGGCGCAAGAAATTGGATTAACGATTGAAGAAGTTGATACTTTGACAGGTTCTATTTTGGGTCGTCCAAAAACGGGAACATTCAAATTGGGTGATTTGGTTGGTTTGGATACAGCATATAATGTAACAAAAGGTTTACAGCAAAATGCGCCAAATGACGAAATGATCCAAGGTTTGAAAGATTCAAAATTTTTGGATTTCTTAATCGAGAATAAATTCTTAGGAGATAAAACAAAAAAAGGTTTCTATTATAAAGAAATTGATAAAGAAGGAAATACCAATCGTTTTGCCTTAAATCTTGATACGTTAGAGTATCGTCCAATGGAACGCGCAAAAGTTACTGCTGTAGAAACTGCTAAAAATGCGGGGTCTATGCGTAATAAATTAGGTGTTTTATTGAAAGATTCTGGTAAAGCTGGAGAATTAATTCGCAAACATTTTGCTTCATTATTCGCTTACGTTTCTCAACGTGTTCCAGAAATTACAGATGTACTTTATCCAATAGATGACGCTTTAAAAACAGGTTACGCTTGGAAATATGGTCCATTTGAAACATGGGATTTGGTTGGGTTACAAAACGGAATTCAATTAGTAGAATCAGAAGGTTTAAAGGTTTCGGATTGGGTAAAAGAATTAGCAGCAACTGGTGCAGATTCTTTTTATAAAATCGAAAATGGTAAGAAATTATTCTATAATCAATCATCAAAGCAATTCGAATTAATTCCAGGTCAAGATGCATTTATTATTTTAGATAACATTAGAAAAACAAATGAAATCTGGTCAAACCAAGAAACATCTATTCAAGACTTAGGAGATGGAATCATCAATATTGAGTTCCGTTCTAAAATGAATTCTCTTGGAGGTGGAGTTTTACAAGGAATCAATAAAGGAATCGAGTTAGCTGAAAAAGATTATCGTGGAGTTGTAATTGGGAACCAAGGAGACAATTTCTCTGTTGGAGCTAATTTAGCCATGATTATGATGATGGCTGCTGAGCAAGATTGGTGGGAATTGAACATGGCAATCAAAATGTTCCAGGATACGATGATGCGTGTTCGTTATTCATCTATTCCAGTTGTTGTTGCTCCTCACGGAATGACGCTTGGTGGAGGTTGCGAAATGTCGATGCATGCGGATAAAATTGTAGCTGCTGCCGAAACTTACATTGGTTTGGTTGAGGTTGGAGTTGGATTAATCCCTGGTGGTGGAGGTTCGAAAGAATTTGCGCGCCGTGCAACTGAATTCGCTTTAAAAGATGATGTAAAAGTAAATCATTTGCGCGATAATTTCATGAATATCGCAACTGCGAAAGTAGCAACTTCAGCTTATGAAGCTAAGAATATGGGAATTATTCGTGAGCAAGATATTGTAGTGGTAAATGCAGAACGTCAAATTGCAGAAGCGAAGAAACATGCAATTATTTTGGCAGAAGCAGGTTACACACAACCAATTCAACGTAAAGTAGAAGTGTTAGGAAAAGAAGCGATGGGAATGTTCTATGTCGGAACAGACTCTATGGTTGCTGGACGTTTTGCTTCGGATCATGATCGTTTAATTGCGAATAAATTAGGATATGTAATGACAGGTGGTAATTTATCTGAATCAACTTATGTTTCAGAACAATACTTGTTAGACTTAGAGCGCGAAACATTCTTATCTCTTTGTGGAGAAAGAAAAACATTAGAGCGTATTCAGCATATGTTAAAAACAGGTAAACCGTTGCGTAATTAATATTTGTATTAAGTAAAAAGTAACATGTAAAAAGTATTTATGCATGATTTTAAAGAGTTAATCGTTTGGCAAAAAACAATGAATTTTACGAAAAGGTTTTATGAGATTACTTCAAATTATCCTAAAAGTGAGATTTATGGTTTGACCTCTCAATCAAGAAGAGCTTGCGTATCGATAGCTTCAAATATTGCAGAAGGTGCTGGTCGAAATTCGAATGCTCAATTTATTAATTTTCTCAATATAGCTTTAGGTTCGTCTTTCGAATTGGAATGTCAAATTATTTTAGCAAGAGATTTAGAATTTATTCAAGTAGAGATTTCGGATAATTTATTAAAAGATTTAAAACATATACAGAATATGTTGGTCAAATTAATTCAGAACTATAATTAAATACTTTGTACATCATACATTTTACATTGTACAATCTAATAATACTTTAAAAAAATGAAACAAGCATATATAGTTACAGGATATAGAACAGCTGTAGGAAAAGCGCCAAAAGGAACATTGCGTTTTACACGTCCAGATGAAATGGCAGCTACAGTAATCAAGCGCTTAATGCAAGATTATCCAACTTTAGATCCAACACGTATCGACGATCTAATCGTTGGATGTGCAATGCCAGAGGCAGAACAAGGATTGAATATGGCACGTCTTATCTCATTAATGGGATTAGACACAGACAAAGTTCCAGGTGTTACAGTAAATCGTTATTGTGCTTCAGGATCAGAAGCAATTGCTTTGGCGGCTGCTAAAATTAGAACAGGAATGGCAGAATGTATCATTGCTGGTGGTGCAGAATCGATGTCGTATATCCCGATGGGAGGTTACAAACCAATTCCAGAAACAGATTTAGCGAAAGATCATCCAGATTATTATTGGGGAATGGGATTAACAGCGGAAGAAGTTGCAAAAGAATTTAAAGTGTCTCGTGAGGATCAAGATTTATTTGCATTCAATTCGCATCAAAAAGCATTAAAAGCAAATGCTGAAGGAAAATTTGCATCTCAAATCGTTCCGATTGATGTTGAATTTAATTTCTTAGATGATAAAGAAAAAGTTCAAACAAAGAAAATAGATTTCAAAGTAGACGAAGGTCCACGTGCGGATACATCTATCGAAGGTTTAGCAAAATTACGTCCTGTTTTTGCGCAAGGAGGTTCAGTTACAGCAGGTAACTCTTCTCAAATGTCGGACGGAGCAGCTTTCGTTATGGTAATGTCAGAAGATATGGTGAAAGAATTAGGTCTTGAGCCAGTTGCACGCTTAGTTGCATATTCTACGGTAGGTTTAGCACCTCGTATTATGGGAATGGGACCTTTATTTGCAATTCCAAAAGCGTTAGAACAAGCAGGAATGAAATTAGAAGATATTCAGTTAATCGAATTGAATGAAGCTTTCGCTTCTCAATCAGTTGCAATTATGCGCGAGTTGAATCTTAATCCTGATATCGTCAATGTAAACGGAGGTGCAATTGCTTTAGGGCATCCACTTGGATGTTCGGGTACGAAATTAACCGTGCAATTGTTACATGAAATGGAAGCGCGTAAAGCGAAATATGGAATGGTAACCATGTGTGTTGGTACAGGACAAGGAGCAGCTTCAATTTTCGAATATCTAAAATAAAATCTAATATCTAAACAACAAAAAATATGTCTACAAATCCAAATAGATTAATCGGAGGTCAATATTTAATTAAAGATGCCTCTTATAATGATATTTTCACTTACGAAGATTTATCAGAAGAACAACAAATGATTTTGCAATCTGCAAAAGAGTTTATCGATAAAGAAGTAGTGCCTAAAAAACACCAAATTGAGAAAAAAGATTATGCGTTGATTGAAGAATTAATGCGTAAAATTGGTGAATTAGGTTTATTAGGAATTTCTGTTCCAGAAGAATATGGTGGAATGGGAATGGGATTCGTTACAACAATGTTAGTGTGTGACTATATTTCAGGAGCAACAGGTTCGTTAGCGACAGCTTTTGGAGCACATACTGGAATTGGTACAATGCCAATTTTATTGTACGGAACAGAAGAACAAAAACAAAAATATTTACCAAAATTAGCAACAGGAGAATGGTTTGCATCTTACTGTTTAACGGAGCCGGAAGCAGGTTCTGATGCAAATTCAGGAAAAACAAAAGCTGTTTTATCTGAAGATGGTAAAGAGTATATCATCACTGGTCAAAAAATGTGGATTACAAATGCAGGTTTTGCTGATTTATTCATTGTTTTTGCACGTATCGATGATGATAAAAATATCACAGGTTTCATTGTAGAAAAAGATAAAGCTGGTGCTGGATTCTCTTTAGGAGAAGAAGAAGATAAATTAGGAATTGTTTCTTCATCAACACGTCAAGTTTTCTTTAATGAAGTTCGTGTTCCAGTAGAAAATCTATTAGGAGAAAGAGACGGAGGATTTAAAATTGCAATGAATGCATTGAATGTTGGTCGTATCAAATTAGGAGCAGCATGTTTAGATGCGCAACGTCGTATTTTAGATTATTCGTTACAATATTCTTCAGAGCGTAAACAATTCAATACGTCAATCAATTCGTTTGGTGCAATCAAAGAGAAATTAGCTGATATGGCTGTTTCTGCATTTACTTCAGAAGCTGGTGCGTATCGAGCAGCGAAAGATGTGCAAGATGCAATCGAAGATAATATGGCAAAAGGAATGCCTCATAACGAAGCGGAATTAAAAGGTATTGAAGAATATGCAATTGAAGCTTCTATCTTAAAAGTTTGGATTTCTGATGCAACTCAAATTTCTGCCGATCAAGGAATTCAGATTTATGGAGGAATGGGATATTCGAAAGAAATGCCAATGGAAGCAGCTTGGAGAGATGCGCGTATTTCGAGAATTTACGAAGGAACTAACGAAATCAATACCTTATTATGTGTATCGATGTTAGTAAAACGAGCATTCAAAGGAAAATTAGATTTAATGTCTCCTGCAATGAATGTGGCGAACGAATTAATGTCTATTCCATCGTTTGATGTTCCAGATTATTCAGAATTATTTGCGCAAGAAAAAGAAATCATTGCAAATCTTAAGAAATCGTTCTTTATGGTTGCGGGTTCTGCTTTGCAAAAGTTTGGTGCAGAATTAGAGCAACACCAACAGTTGATTATTGCTGCTTCTCGTATTATGCAAGAAATTTATATGGTTGAATCGGCGATGTTACGTGCAGAAAAAATTGCAAATGTAAAAGGTGCTGATGCGGCGAAGAATGCAGAAAAATTAGTTCAATTACAATTATTCAAATCGGTAGAAATTATTAAAACAGAAGCTACTCGCGGTATCGTTTCTTTCACAGAAGGAGATGAGCAACGCATGATGTTATCTGGTTTAAGAAGATTTACACGTTACAACGAATATCCAAACGTAGTTAACTTAAAAACTGAAATTGCAGATTTGTTAATCAAAGAAAATAAATACACTTTCTAAGTATATTTTAAATACAAATTATTTAAAGCAGTCAATTTATTGACTGCTTTTTTATTTTTAATATGTTGAAATATAATTTGGTATATCATTTGATGATTCTAGAGTAAGTACTAGTCTTTATATAAGTTAGTTGAGTTTTCATGGTACTTAAGTTTTAGTAGAGAAAGGCCTCAGTTGTTCCCAATTGAGGTTTTTTTATGCCTTGAGGTTAAAGTTTATTCATTAAAAATAAGAGAGTTAAGTCGATATTTCTTAATGAAATACTTTTCGAAAGAAATGATTTGAAGTAACTTTAATTCAAATTAATAACCCAAAAACAAAGCTTATGATAATTAATGCAGCAATTCTTACGTTGACCATGTTTGCAACATTTAGTATTATGTGTCTAGTCAAATTAGATGAATTAAAAAAAATAAAATAAAACAACAAAACTCCCTTTAAAGAAATGGAGTTTTGTTGTTTTATAAAGTTATATTTACTTCAATTAATACATTCGAAATGAAAAAGAAGCTAATTGTTTTAACGGGAGCTGGAATTAGTGCTGAAAGTGGAATTTCAACTTTTCGAGATGCCAATGGTTTGTGGGAAAATCATGATATTATGGAAGTCGCTTCGATTGAAGGTTATCAAAGAAACCCAAAATTGGTTCAAGAATTCTATAATCAACGTCGAAAACAATTATTCGATGTTGAACCCAATACTGCGCATCATTTCTTGAAAGAGTTAGAAAATGATTTTGAAGTTGTAATTATCACTCAAAATGTAGACGATTTGCATGAAAGAGCAGGTTCTTCAAAATAATTCATTTGCATGGCGAATTGAGAAAAGCGCGAAGCGAAAAAGATGAGAATCAAATTATTGATTGGAATAAAGATATCAAACTTGGAGATTTGGCTGAAGATGGAAATCAACTTCGTCCGCATATTGTGTGGTTTGGCGAAATGGTTCCGGAAATAGAAAATGCGATTGATGAGGTTTTAAAGGCAGATATTTTGGTAATTATTGGAACATCGATGCAAGTGTATCCAGCTGCTTCGCTCAAAGATTATGCAAAAACAAATGTCCCAATTATCTATATCGATCCATCAGATACCTATACCAATTCATCTATTACGCATATCAAGAAAAAAGCAACAGAAAGTATCGAAGAATTAAAAACTATTTTGAATAATTTTTAATCTTTTACGTTTTACTGTTGATTAATTAATTTAGAGAATATGAAGTATATATTTCTACCATTATTTGTTTTTTCTATTAATGCGACTGCACAAGAGTTAAATCCGTTTTATCAATCGATAGTAGATCAAGTTAAATATGATTCTGTTCATCAAAAGCTACAAAAATTTCAAGATTTCGGAATTAAAACTGTTGGTTCGTCAGCTCATGAAAATACATTTACATGGTTGAAATCTTATTATACAACATATGGTTATGCCACTATAGAGCAACAATCAGTTAATGTTTTTGGAAATGTTGGAAATAATTTGATCATAACAAAAATTGGAAAAAAATATCCTGATGAATTTATTATCATCGATGGTCATTATGATACATTAAATGGACCAGGAGCGAATGATAATGGATCGGGAACGGTTACTTTATTAGAAATTGCTCGATTAATTAAAGATATCGATACTGATTATTCGATCAAGTTTATTCATTTTACAGGAGAAGAACGCGGTTTAATAGGAAGTCAGACATATGTCAATCAAATTGCAGTTCCTCAGAATTTAAACATTAAAGCTGTTCTGAATATTGATGAGGTAGGAGGAGTGGCGAATAAAGTAAATTCAACAATTGTTTGTGAGCAAGATGAAAGTAATCCAACATCAAATAATGCAGCTTCTTCTGATTTGACTAATCAAATGTCGAATATTTTTCCCTTGTATACAACTCTAAAAACTGAAATTTCGAATGCTTATAGTTCCGATTATATGCCTTTTCAGGCAGTTGGTTATCCAATAACTGGACTTTTCGAAAAAAATGAAACGCCTTATACACATACTGCTCAAGATATAATAGCTAATTTAGATTTGAATTATTTGACAGAAGTAGCGAAAGGAGCTTTGGCGACTTTATTACATTTTTCTCAAGCACAAGAGAAGTTGACTACAACAGATCATACTATTTCAACTTTGCAAGTGTACCCAAATCCAGTAAAGAGAAACCTTCATTTTTCGCAGATTTTAAAACAACCTACAATTTCTATATATAACGAAACAGGAATACAGGTCTATGAAAAGAAGTTTCGAACAGCTGTTTCGCAGATAAATTTAGAACATCTTACTTCTGGCGTTTATTTCGTTAAAATAAATTCGAATCAACATAGTTTTAAGATTTTGAAGAAATAAATTGTTGCGTCTCATTTATGTAATAAATTGACTTTTTTAGTTGAATAGTTACTTTTTTTGTCTAAATGGTAATCAACCTTTCGATACACGAGCACCGAACAAACCATACGCAATGGATATACAATGGATACGGAATCGATACAGCGAGGATACACAACCGATACAGAAAAAATGCATTTTAGTGCATACAACCTCCATTTAGGTTAATGGATAACCAATTAGGTTCATTATTCGTCACTTCTAGTTAATTTGCTTGTCTAAGGGTTAATTTTACATCGTTGTTGTGCCCCATCAAGAAGAATACCGAATAAAAAATGAATATTCTAACCACAATAGAAACATAGGTTTTATTAAGTTTTACGTTCTACGCTTAACGTTTTACGGATTTTATCATTCTGAGTTTATTTCAGAATAGCATCAAATGATACTTATTTTAGAGGTTTGAATCGTCTTGGTCATTGTGCTGAATATCAAGTGGAAATACTGTTTTTGGTCATGTGTTCTTACGATTTAAATGATTCTCAAAGGTTATTTTGGTAATCTACTTCATTTTATATTTGTATTCAAAAAGTGATTTTGTGTTATTTCGAAGCCTTGAAAATTCCAGCCTCTCACAAATACATAATGGATTTTACTTAATACATTATAAATATTACATAGTACAACACTAAAATCTACTTTTTTAAATGAAATTTAAAGATTATCATTGCTCAAAAGACGAGTTTAAATTCATTGAAACTTTAAAAATGATATCCTTTTGTATTCCACTAAACATTTTTTTGTATAAAAAACAACTTGGCAATTATTACAACCCCTGAACTACAAAAATCTTTTACATACATTCTACTGCCACTATGTTGCCTTCATCCTGCCTTTATGTTGGGAGTATCTAGCAAGTATCTGTAGATGAAAAAAAAATTGGCCCTTGCGTTATATATGTTGTTTATATTTAGTGAGTGTTTATTATCAACCTCACCTTACGGGTGTACAATCACCCTCAAAAATTATATTTTTAAGCTGTTATAAGCTCAATTCCTGCTTTATCTGCCTTATATTTTATTTTGGTCATCAGTTTATAATAACTCCAATTTCTCAGTACAAAATCTTCTTCTTTGGCCAGCTCTATCTTTTCTTCTTGATCCATTAAAATAAGTGTTCCTGCTTTATTATTTACACAAAAATCAATTAACTTTCTGCTGTAAACATGTAGTCGATGATGCACATAATTTTTTTCTACTTGACTCATTTTATCTAGCGCTTTTAGTTTCCTCGTTTTTCCTTTGCCCGATTTTGCATAAGTTGCCCCAATTTGTATTCGTTTACGGGACGCTTGTATCGCTAACCTTCGGTATAGAAACTCTTCTTTGGTTCCTATAGTAAGCCGAGATTTTCCTATTTTTACAACCAACGGATATTCTAAAGAGAGGGAAGCTTCTGCAATAATTTCGGGTTGTAATTGATGATTTTCTTTTTCGATCTCAACAACAGCTAACCAAAATATTTTACTTTTTTCTAACTTTATTTGTGATGTACAAAGTTTAATTTCTCCGCTTACCACTTGTTCCAATAACCTTTTATTACTTGTAAAATCTTTTCCCAAATAGGTTTTGAATGGAAGTTGAAACAACCGAAAACAAAAACATTTTTTCTCAGGATTGTAAGAGAAGCTACGTATACTTTCTGCTCCAAAAGGAAATGCCATATCTCGTTTGAAGTTTTTTAACGAAGCTTCTCCTTTCCAATATCTTTGAGAATCTTTGTTGTATGAACTGTGGAGTCTATTATTTAAACAAGATAATATATTGGTTGGAATTTCACCTTTAAAACGGTCTGATAGCACACGATAAGTGGTACTCATTTGCGAATTTTTTAATATACCCTCTGCATCTTTCTTCTCGTCCATTAATTTATATTTAACACCTTCAGAGAGGTACAAAAAATCTTTCATCATTTCTTGTAAATACAAATGAGAAACAATCAAATTAGCGGCTTTAAAACATCTGTTTTGCCATCTATAAAGCTTGTCTAATGCCTCTTTGCGTTCTTCTTGAGTTGGTAAATCGATAAGTATTTGTATTTTTCGAGTGAGTATTAAAGTAGATTTTTCCATGATCAATAGTTTAGGGATTGAACTTTGTTTTGTTGAGTGAATTTATAAGCGACTATAAATTCATTGTGTACCTCTTTTTGAGACAATTGTAATGCTGAAGCTATTGTTGAAAAAGATTGTTTATGCTTACATCGAAGTTTTAAAATCAACGATTGTGTTTCAGATATTTGATTTTCCTTCTCTGCTGTAGAGACTGTTTTGGTTTTAATAATTAATTTATCTTGGTGACTTAAAATCTTCTTAAGATCATCAATAGCATGTTTAATTTCGTTACTCGTTTCAGTGATTCCTCTTCCCATTGCTTTAGCAATCGCTTTGTATTGAAATCCATGTTTTAAACAGAGTTCAATCAAATGCTTTCTTTCAGCACTTAATAAGGGTAATACTTTTATAATTTGATCAAAATAGTGCTGTTGTGTTTCTTGTTCGTTTAGGTTTTGAATGTTATCTGCGGGATCATATCCAGCCAAATAACTTTGATAATTCTCATAACTTTCTAGTGAACTTACAGTTCTAAAAAACTTATTCTTCGGTTTAGCATAATGCGAATAGCAACTGTATTTCATTACAAACCTTAAAAAGAAAAAGATATGATCAGGAGATTCCATCTTTTCGCGATATTCCCATAATTTTAGAAATGCATCTTGTACCAAGCATTCTACTACAAATTCATCCTCAATTATTTATTTACCAAACAAACAATAT
>NZ_DDBA01000065.1:0-13280 GCF_002333005.1 Empedobacter sp. UBA2044 | reverse complement strand
AAAAATTCTGCTCGATTTTAACCCAAGCAGAATTTTATACTTACACAGTTTTTGGTACAGTGTCATAAAAAGTCTTAAAAAAGAATAAAATTTTCTTAAAATTTTAGAAGTCTAAACCAAAAAAGGCCATTCATTTATTGAGAACAGCCTTTTTGTTAATTATTAATTAAGAATTAAATCTTTGCGATGTGCTGAACTAAATCAACTACTTTGTTAGAGTAACCAATTTCGTTGTCATACCAAGCAACTAACTTAACGAAAGTAGGGTTTAGCATGATACCAGCTTCTGCATCGAAAATAGATGTTCTTGTATCACCTACGAAATCTTGAGAAACAACAGCATCTTCTGTGTATCCTACAATTCCTTTCAAATCTCCTTCAGCAGCTTCGCACATTACTTTTTTGATTTCGTCGTAGTTTGTT
The DNA here is from genome assembly GCF_002333005.1 of Empedobacter sp. UBA2044. Taxonomy (NCBI): domain Bacteria; kingdom Pseudomonadati; phylum Bacteroidota; class Flavobacteriia; order Flavobacteriales; family Weeksellaceae; genus Empedobacter; species Empedobacter sp. UBA2044. The sequence goes on along the minus strand of NZ_DDBA01000065.1, from coordinate 12,857 downwards.
TCTTTTGCTAATTTAACTGTTAAATCAACTACAGAGACATCAACAGTTGGTACACGGAAAGACATTCCTGTTAATTTTCCGTTCAATTCTGGAATTACTTTTCCAACTGCTTTCGCAGCTCCAGTAGATGAAGGAATGATGTTTACCATTGCACTACGTCCACCTCTCCAATCTTTCATTGATGGTCCGTCAACTGTTTTCTGAGTTGCAGTAGTTGCGTGAACTGTTGTCATTAAAGCTTCCACAATTCCGAAATTTTCGTGAATTACTTTTGCTAATGGTGCTAAACAGTTTGTTGTACAAGAAGCATTAGAAACGATTGTGTCTTCTGCTGTTACAGATTCGTGGTTAACACCCATTACAAACATAGGGGTATCATCTTTAGAAGGACCTGTTAAAACAACTTTTTTTGCTCCAGCTTCAATGTGTTTTCCTGCAGTTTCTTTTGTTAAGAATAAACCTGTTGCTTCGATTACGATATCAGCTCCAACTTCGTCCCATTTCAAGTTCGCTGGGTCTCTTTCAGCTGTAACGCGAATTGTTTGTCCATTAACAATTAAGTTTCCGTTTTCTACTTTAACTTCTCCGTTAAATTTTCCGTGAACTGAATCATACTTTAGCATATAAGCTAAATAATCAACGTCTACTAAATCGTTAATACCTACGATTTCAATATCGTTTCTCTCAATAGCAACCCCGAAAACAAGGCTACCAATTCTTCCGAATCCGTTGATTCCAATTTTAATTTTTGACATAGTATATATAATTTCCCTTTATATTAAATGTTTAAATCGCTAAAATATTAGCTACTTTGATTAACTCTTCGTCAATCTCATTGTGTTTTTTGATGGCTTCATCTATCGCTGTAAATACAACTTTATTAGAGCGAATACCAGCCATAAGATTTGTTTTACCTTCTAGTAAACCTTCGACAGCAGCAATTCCTAAACGACTTGCTAAAACACGATCGTGACAAGATGGAGAACCACCACGCTGTATGTGTCCTAAAACTGTTACACGAATATCATATTCTGGATGACGATTTTGTACTTGTTTTGCTAATTCAAAAACTCCACCTAATTTTTCACCCTCTGCAACTACAACGATGCTTGATTTTTTTCCAGATTTTTCTGAACGTTCTAAAGAAGAACATAATTCTTCGACACTATCACGTTGTTCTGGAATCAAAATATCTTGTGCACCTGAAGCAATTCCACTATTTAAAGCAATAAAACCTGCATCGCGTCCCATTACTTCCACAAAAAATACACGATCATGTGATGTAGCAGTATCTCTTAATTTATCAATTGCATCAATTACAGTATTCAAAGCTGTATCGTACCCAATTGTAAAATCTGTTCCGAAAATATCATTGTCAATTGTTCCTGGAATTCCAATAAATGGAACACCAAACTCTTGATGAAAGATATTTGCTCCAGTAAAAGAACCATCTCCACCAATTACAACTAAAGCATCAATGTTATTTTGTTTTAGATGATTGTATGCTTTTTGACGACCTTCTGTAGTTTTGAATTCTAAAGAACGAGCAGTTTTAAGAATTGTACCACCTTGATTGATAATATTTTTCACTGAACGAGGTCCAAGTTCAATCATATCATTGTTAATCAAACCTTCGTAACCTTGACGAATCCCTACTGATTTGATATCGTAGTACTTACATGCTCTTACAACGGCACGTAAGGCCGCATTCATTCCAGGCGCATCACCTCCAGAGGTTAATACACCAATTCTTTTTATATTGTTTCCCACGTTTTTCCCTTTATTAAATCAAATATAATAAAAAATCAGAATATTATTATAATTGGTAGTATGAAAGATAAATTAATCTTCGTCGACAGGTTTTAACGTTCCGTCTGCAAAATCTCGTTGAAGAATAACCGCAATATACAAATCTTCTCGTGTTCGCTTCGGATCATAAGTTTGTTTTAGATCAATATTAAACGCGCCACTTGCTGCTTGATAAAGAAAAGCATTCAATCCGCCACGTAATTCTTTTATAATATCGTATGTTGTTTTATTTGTTTCTTTATAGATTAATTTAGTAAGAATTTGTCCACGAGAACTTGACATATTTTTTAATTGATTCTCAAATTGATCAGCCAAATCCTTTTGGCGAGATTTAATAAAACGTTTTTTGTCTCGTCTTTTATCCATTGTTTGAATGGTGTCTGATACATAATTATATTCTCTAACAGCAGTTCTTACATACGGCCAAACATCGCGAACACGCTTTCTTAGCCATAAATAATATTTTTTTTCTAAATCAGTTTTTAAATGAACCGAATAACTATTCATTTCATTAAGATGTATTGTGTCTAAAGGATTAAACGCAAATTCATCTAAATTAATTGAATCATTTTTAATTTCTTGTGCAGGATTTTTTCCACCTAAATCTAACCCAAAAATTTGAGCATTAACATTAGATAATCCAACAAAAGTAAGTAGTAAAGTTATATGATAGATATAAAATTTCATATCAGAATTAGTTCAAAAATTGTTCCTAAAATTAGTACATTTGTTAGATAAATAAACTAAAATGAGTACAAATAATTTGTTTGATCAACAATCTTTGGATTTTTTGACAAAATATTTAAATACAGCTTCACCTACAGGTTTTGAAAGTGAAGGACAAAAAGTTTGGATGGATTATATCAAACCATATGTAGATGAAGTAAAAACAGATAATTACGGTTCTGCTTATGGTATAATAAATCCTGAAGCGAAGTATAAAGTTGTGATTGAAGCCCATGCTGATGAGATTTCTTGGTTTGTGAATTATATTTCTGATGATGGATTGATTTATGTGATTCGTAATGGAGGATCAGATCATATGATAGCACCTTCTAAAGTGGTTAATATTCATACCAAAAAAGGAATTGTAAAAGGAGTTTTTGGTTGGCCAGCAATTCATTTGCGTCAAGCAGGAAAAGATGAAGCGCCAACTCCAGATAAAATTTGGATTGATACAGGTTGTACATCGAAAGAAGAAGTTCTTGAACTTGGAATTCACGTTGGTTGTGTGATTACTTATCCTGATGAATTTTTTACATTGAACGATCGTTATTTTGTTTGTCGTGCAATAGACAATAGAATGGGAGGGTTTATGATTGCTGAGGTTGCGCGTAAATTGGCAGAAAATAAAGATCAATTAGATTTTGGTTTATACGTTGTAAATGCGGTTCAGGAAGAAGTAGGGTTGCGTGGCGCGGAAATGATTACGCAAACAATCAAACCAAATGTTGCGATTATTACTGATGTTACACATGATACAACGACACCAATGATTACAAAATCGAAAGAAGGTGAGCAAAAATGTGGTGATGGCCCAGTTGTTTATTATGCGCCTGCTGTGCAAAATAATGTACGCGAATTAATTATTGATGCAGCTGAGAAAAACAATATTCCTTTTCAGCGTGCTGCAAGTTCTCGTGTAACAGGAACGGATACAGACGCTTTTGCATATAGTAATGGTGGTGTACCTTCAGCTTTAATTTCGTTGCCTTTGCGTTATATGCACACAACTGTAGAAATGGTTCATCAAGCTGATGTAAAAAATGTCATCGAGTTGATTTACGAATCAGTGAAAACAATTAAAAACGAACAAAGTTTTAAATATCATACTGTTTAAATTATAAAGTGATTAAAAAATATAAAGGCTGTCGTGAGACAGCCTTTGTTGCTATTTTGTGCTTCGATCTACTTCAAAAATTTCTATAATTGAATTTAAATTTAGCTAAATTTATTCAGAAAATCATTATTCAATCAAATATTAGAATAAATCTTTAGAGAATGATTATTTTTATACTTTAAAAGAAATAAGATGAAAATTGAATTAAATAGAGTAAATCAGGCTTCTCACTATGAAGCGACTGCGTCAAGTTCTTCGGTAAAAGTAAATATTGATGGACCTGAATCGATTGGAGGAGAAGGAAAAGGAGTTCGCCCAATGGAGTTGGTTTTGATTGCTTTGGGAAGTTGTAGTGTTTTTGATTTGAATGAAATTTTGAAGAAACAACGCCAAGAAATTGAAGATATTAAAGTTGAGGTTGAAGGTCAGCGTCGAGATGAAATTCCAAATATTTTTACAAATATTCATATCAAATTTTTCTTAAAAGGAAATATTGATTTAGATAAAGCAAATAAGGCTGCTGAATTAGCGGTTAAGAAGTATTGTAGTGTACATGATATGCTTGCAAATGGAGGAATTGATATCACTTACGAGATAAATGTAAATTAAATTGATAACAAAAAAAAGGTCTTTCGAACGAAAGACCTTTTTTTAATACATACATTTTCAATTAAGCTTCAACAATAGTTAAAGCTTCTTGAAAGATACTAACTTGCGCTAATACTTTATTTTTTAATTCTTCATTTACAATTTCGTTATTTTGGAAATTATCGTTGAAAGATGGGAAAGTTGTGCTTGCTACAATTTCTCCGCTTGCAAACATTCCAAAATATTTTGTTGCAACTTCCATTACATTTCCTCCACCATAAGCACCTGGAGATGTACTTAATAACAACAATTTTTTATCTTTCAAATATGGCATTTCGATACGAGAAACCCAATCCAAAATATTTTTTAATGCAACAGAAAAGTTTCCATTATGTTCTGCCAAAGAAATTACAACACCTTCTGCATCTTTGATTTTATTGTAAAAATCCTGCGCTTCTTGTGGAAATCCATTTTCTAATTGACGGTCAATAGAATAGATAGGCATCTCGAAATCATTGATGTCAACTAAATCGATTTCTGCATTTTCGATTTGATTTAAAGTATAATTTAATAATTCTTTATTGATTGATTTTTTGCTGTTACTACCAGCGAAAGCTAAAATTTTCATATTCTTATTGAGTATTTTCATTTTTGATGAAGCAAAGTTATTGCAAGCAACCATAAATTTTATTGACCTATGTTAGGAAAAGATAAAAACTTATATTTTTTTTCTAAATTCATCAATTTTAAGAATCAATTCTCTGTTTAATTCTTCATTAGTGATTTTATCTTCTGCAAAATTTTCGTTGAATTTAGGCAAAGAGAAATCGACTAAAATGTCACCTCCCAATTTTGTAATTAATTTAGAACCTATTTCTAAAGAGTTTTTAGCTCCATAACCACCAGGAGATGTACTCATAACGAAGACCTTTTTTCCTTCAAGAAATTTATAATTAATTCTTGAGCACCAATCCATATAGCTTTTAAAAACTGCTGTAATGCAAGCATTATGTTCTGCTAATGAAATAAGTAAAATATCAGAATCAACAAGTTTTTGATAAAATCGTTTTACTTCATCAGAAAAACCTTGTTCTTTTTCTATATCAATATCAAAAGTAGGAATATCAAAGTCATCTAAATCTAAAATCTCAATTTGATCTTTGTTTAATAAAGAAGAAGCATAAGTTACGAGTTGTTTATTGATAGAAGTAGAGCTGTTACTTCCGGCAAAAGCTTTAATAATCATAGTTTTTATCTTAAGTTATTGTTTTTTTGTGTGTAATAATTGCGCATATTCTGTTGGTCGAATTCCTGAAACTTTCTGAAAAATATTACTGAAAGATGACAACGAATTATAACCAACTAACATTGCGATTTCGTACATATTGTATTTATTTTCAGCAATCAATTCCAATGATTTTGTGATACGTAATGCGCGTAAAAATCGAACATAATTAATTCCCATATTATCTTTGAATTTTCGAGATAATGTTCGCGTGCTCAAACCAAATTGTTGCGCAACTTCATCTATTGTATAGTTTTTCTCGATATTTTTCATCAGAAATCGAGCAATATCAATCAGTTTCTGATCTTTTGGAAATGGATGCTGAATAAAAGCAGGTAATTTGTTCGATTCCATTTCGGGTAGAATAGATCGTATGGCTTTTACAAAATCATATTTTGCAGGATCTTTTTCCGAAATTGATCCACTCCAATTTTTGGTGTACAAAATCATTTCCCTTAACAACTCATTCGTGTAATAAATATTTGTAATCGAATAAAAATCGTTTTCTTCTTTTTCGGTCTTGAAATAAAAGTTATACAAATCGCCTGTTTTACTATTCGTTAAGATAGAATGTGGCGTATTTGCAGGAATCCACATAAAACAACGCGCAGGCAAATACCAATGTTTGTCGTTTACAAAAACATGTACAATTCCGCCTTCTGCATATAATAATTGTGCTTTTTTGTGTTCATGTACGCGCGTTCCTATCGTATCTAAATGTGCATGTTGTATGTAAAAATGGACTTTAGATTTGTCAACTTCGTTAAAAAAAAACTGATCAAACAACATTGTTTTATACTTTTATAAAGTGAAATATTTTTGCTTTTGCAAATTACTTTATTTTGGCGTAAATGAGCAAATTATTTTCTTTTTTTATCAAGAGGGTAAAGGTGTTTTGAATGTAACTTTGCATCACTAAAAATCAATAACAGACTTATAAATAATACAAAATGATATTTAAATTCGTTAAATATCAGTTGCTTACATTGTTGTTAATGCTGAGTGGGTTGAGTTATGCTCAAAATGAAATAGACTATAACCAACTGAAATTAAGCAAAGCAATTGAAATTGGACTTCAAAATAATAAAAAATTACAAATTAGCGCTTTAAAAACTAATATTGCTGAATTAAAAGAGAAAGATCTTAAAAATGAGAAATTGCCAGATGTAGACTTTCATACTGGTTTTCATGTTTTGAGTAATTTACGCCAATATGAAGACGGTTTTCTAAAACCTTCTACAAAATATGCTGTTCCTCGAGTGAAATACGATTTTACACTTTCGGCAGAAATTCCAATTTATTTAGGTGGTAAATTAAAAAATGATGAGAAAAAATCTGAAATAGAAACTAATATTTCGAAACTGCAAGTTCGAAAAGATGAACGAGAATTGAGAATGCAAATCATCACAGCTTATTTACAAGCGTTGCATTTGCAAGAACAACAAAAGTTAATTTCAGATAAAATGAGAGAAGATTCGGTTGTGATTAAACAAACAGAATCCTTGAAAAAAAATGGTTTGGTAACCTACAACGAAGTCTTGAGAACAGAATTGCAATTGTCAAATCATAAAATGTCTTTTACAGAATTGGCGAATGAAATTTCGATTATTGAACATCAAATCAAAACAATTTTAGCCTTACCAGAAAATCAAGAAATGCATATTGACACCAATGATTTGTTTACAAATGAAGAGCATTTGGGTTTGGTTGATGAAATGATTTTGGAAGCAATAGATCAAAGTGAAAGCTTGAAAATTGCGAAAGATGATTTGAATTTGAAAGAAATTGATAAGAAAATTACCAAAGCTAATACATTACCAAAAATAACTGCTGGAGCGGAATATGGATATAATTATCCAAACTTTATGTTTTTTCCACCAGAAGAATATTTGTACAGATTTGGTTCTGTTGGTGTAAATGTTTCGATTCCGTTGAGTAATTTTTTCAAGAATAAACAAAAAATGCAAATCGCAGATCGTAACATTTCAATTGCAAAATTAGAAATAGAAGAGAAAGAAGAACAAATTCGACATGATGTTTTTGCAGCGAATAAACGATTAGAAGAATCGATCGATAAAATAAAAATTGCGGAAGATGCAATTGGTCAAGCCAAAGAAAATTATCGAATTGTTAGAACAAAATATGTCAACAAATTGAGTTTGATTACAGAACTTATCGATGCGGATAACGCTTATTTAGAAGCTCAATCGAATTTGATTTCATTGCAAATTAACAAACAATTAAAATACTATCAATTACAATACATTTTAGGAAACTTATAAAAATGGGAAAACAACAGACAAAAGGAGAAAAACGAATGAATAGAACGCTTTCTGCGATTGCTTGGATTTTTATTATCATAGGAATCACTGCAGTAGCTTGGTTTTATTTCTTTTCGAGTTCACATGTCAATACAAATGACGCGCAAGTGCGACAATATATTACGCCAGTTTCGAGTAAAGTTTCTGGTTTTATCAAAAAAGTAAATTTCGAAGAAAATCAATTTGTACACAAAGGTGATACGCTTGTTGTGATTGACAAAAGAGAATTTCAGAACCAGATTGATATTGCAGAAGCAAATTTAGAATCGACTTCGCAATCTGTTTTAACATATGAAAAAGCGGTAGATACAAAATCAAGTGATGTTAATATTGTTAATGCAAATATAGAAGCTGCTAAAATAGAGGTTTGGAGAACTGAAAAAGATTATAATCGTTTCAAAAATTTAGTGCAAGAAGATGCTGCAACCGTGCAACAGTTTGAAGAAGTTGAAGCGAAATATAAACAAGCAAAAGCAAGTTTGAGTGCTTTGGAACAACAACGTAATGCCGTGAATGTTAGTGCGTCTGCAGAACAAACAAAAGTTGCGCCTGCAAAAACTCAAATTTTACAACGAAAAGCCCAATTGAACGATGCTAAACTTATTCTCTCATATACCTATGTTGTAGCACCTTACGATGGTTGGGTTGGAACAAAAAATATACAAGAAGGTCAGTTAATAAAAGAAGGTCAGGCCTTGGTGCAAGTGGTTTCGAAAGAGAAATGGATTGTTGCGAATTTTAAAGAAACACAAATTGGAGAAATTGATTTGGATCAACCTGTTATTATAAAAGCTGATGCCTACAAAAACATTGAGTTTGAAGGAAAAATTGAATCTCTTTCGCCAGCTTCTGGGTCTGAGTTTGCTTTGATTAAACCTGATAATGCAACAGGGAACTTCGTGAAAATTGAACAACGTTTTCCTGTGAAAATAATTCTGAAAGAGTCTAAAAATAACGAAAAATTACGTACCGGAATGAATGTAAATGTTTCCGCAGAAAAAGTAAATTAAATAAATGTCACAACAAAATTCAATATTCAATAAATGGGTTCCGCAAAAATTGGTTGTGCCAATTTTTATCCTTGCGCTATTTCCACACTTGATGATTTTGACGATATTCAACATGAATAGTACGTTTACAGCATCATTTTTGGATTTGGAGGTCGACGATTTGCAGTTCCTTTTTTCGATGGCGTATGCCACTATTGTTTGTGGCTTATTTATTCACGTTCGATTTTTTCACTTTTTCAATATCAGAAGTTATTTGCTAACAATGACCATGCTTAACATTTTGGTATTGTTTGGAATGACATTAACGACAAATACAGAATTGATTTTGATTCTGCGTTTTATTCAAGGACCTTTATCGCTTTTCGAAGGTTGTATTTTGTTGCCAATCATTATGTCGAATATTAAAAGTGAACATTCAAAATTGATTGCTTATTCGTTTTTGTATGGCGTAATGTTAACAGGTGATAAATTTACGACTTCTATCGTGAAGTTTGCGATTGAGAATTATAACCACAATATGATGGTGTATACGATTATGAGTTTTCATGTTGTAGCATTAATTATTTATGTATTTTTCTTTAATCACAACAGAATGTTTCCTAAAAAACCATTGTATCAATTAAATTTAGGAGGAATTTTCTTGATGATTATTTCCCTAATTTCTGGCGCGTTTTTCTTGATTTATGGGAAAAAATATTATTGGTTCGAATCGCCAATTATTATCACAGCATTTGCATCAACACTCGTTTTTAGTGGCTTATTTTTATTGCATCAAAAAACAGCCAAACGACCTTTGTTTCATTTTGAGATTTTCAGATCAGAACGTGTCATTTTAGGAATATTAATGTTTTTTGTTTTCTATACTTTGCGTGCTGGGATGAGCAATATTTACCAAGTCATGTCAACAGTTTGGAAATGGCAATGGGAATATGTGTTGCAGATTCAATATTTTAATGTAGCAGGTTCCATCATTGGTATTGTATTTTCATTTTTCATGGTTAAAAATAAAGTTGATTTTAGAAAAATATTTTTTCTTGGATTTGTACTTTTAGCCATGAGCATGTTGTGGTTTAGTTACTTGTTTTATCCAGATACAAAAGTCGAGGCAGTAGCGCCAACGCTGATATTAGAAGGAATTGCGCAAGGTGTTATTTTTACGCCATTAGTGTTGTATATTACAGGTTCTGTACATCCTTCTATTACTGGTAGTGCGGCGCAAGCAGGTACGGCGATTCGTTTTTGGACGACAACAATTGGTTTTTCGCTGATGCAAAATGCAATTTTATACTTGACGACTAAACATCAATTTTTGATGACCAAAAATTTAGACAAAACGAGTCCGATTTTCCAACAACAATGGAATAGTTTGTTCAATAAAAATATTGCGAGTCATCTTCCAAACGAAGCAGAAAGTATTACTGCCGCAGCTTTAAAAGCAAAATTGTATAACCAAGCTTTGTTGGTTAGTAATATAGAGATTTTCCGAACATTGTTTGTTGTGGGAATTATCGCTGCGATTTTTGTAATTCTTTATCAACCGATAAAAAATAGACTTTTACATCGTTAAAATAATTTTTATATATTACTTTTTTATTTAATTGGCGTATTTGATTTAATAGAATCAAGTACGTTTTTTTTTATGACAAATTTTTTAAAATGAATATTTTATCAAAATTATCCTGTAGAAAGGTCATATTTTAAAGTTTTTTAAATTTATAAATGGCTTAAATGAACAAATTTTATTCTCAAATAATCAACTTGTTTTTATGCGCTAGCACTTACTTTTGCCATCAAAATAAATCAAACGAAAAATGATTAATTGTTTTAATAAATGTTAGTTGTATTTTATTGATTTTAAATTTGTTATATTTTTATAAAATGAATCATCGTATTTTAACGATTTATTATTCAGAATCACATTTTAGCCTTTTGACTTTTCTCAGGCAGCTTCCTTTTTTTACTTTTTAGGTAAGATAATCACGAAATCAATAAAATATTTTTAATTAGACAAACTTTCGAATGAATGTTTTGAACTTGATTGTAAAATTGAATAAATAACTCAATGCACAATCAACATCCCATTTTCAAGAAATGGATACCAGAAAAATTGGTGCTTCCAATTCTCATTGCCGCGTTGATTCCGCATGTGATGATTCTCTCACTTTTCAATATGAATAGTACATTTACAGCTTCATTTCTAGATGTTGATGTAGACGATTTACAATTCATTTTTTCTTTGGCTTACGCCACAATTGTTTGTGGACTTTTTATTAACGAACGGCTTTTTCAGTTCTTTAATATTCGCTCTTATTTATTGTTTATGACTATTATCAATATTATATTAATGTTAATAATTTCGTTGACAACAAATACGCAATTGATTTATTTACTTCGTGTGATACAAGGAACAACATCTTATCTCGAAGGATGTATTATTGTTCCGCTAATTATGTCGCGTATAAAAGGCGAATATGGACGATTATTAGGAAATACGTTTTTGTATGGATTTATGATGACGGCTGATAAATATACAACCTCTATTGTAAAATTTGCCATCGAAAATTATAATTTCAATATGGTGATTTATACTGTCATCTTTTTTCATGTTTTATCGTTATTGATTTATGTTTTTCTCTTTAGTCATGGTAGATTGTATCCCAAAAAACCATTGTATCAGTTAAATTTGGCGGGTTATTTTTTGATGATGATGTCATTAATAGCAGGAGCTTTTTTATTGATTTATGGTAAAAGATATTATTGGTTCGAATCGCTTTATATCGTTATTGCGTTTGCTGCAATGTTTATTTTCTCAGGCTTATTTATTTTGCAACAATTAACGTCTAAAAAACCAATTTTCCATTTCGAGATTCTTCGTTCCGAAAGAGTTATTGTAGGTATGTTGTTGTTTTTTACATTTTATATTTTCAAATCGAGTATGAGTAACATTTATCAAGTGATGAATGTTGTTTGGAAATGGAATTGGGAGTTTGTTTTGCAAATACAATATTATAATTGTGCCGGAATTTATATTGGAGCATTGTTTGCTTATTACATCATAACACAATTTCAAACGCAATATAAGTATGTGTTTTTTGGAGGTTTTTTTTGTTTAACGTTTGCTATGTTGTGGTTTAGTTACATTTTGGTTCCAGATACTCGTCCGAATGCAGTTATTCCGCCATTGTTGATGGAAGGAATGGGACAAGGAATGTTGTTTGCGCCAATTTTGCAATATATGGTATGTTCTGTACATGCTAATTTTTCTATGAATACCATGCAAGCAGCAGTTGCAATGCGTTATTGGTCGTCAACAATTAGTTTTTCGATTATGCAAAATGCAATTCTTTTCTTGACGACTAAACATCAATTTTTGATGACGAAAAATTTAGATATTACCAATACAATTTTTCAAGAACAATGGAATAATCTATTCAATAAACACGATACAACTCATTTAGTAAATGAGTCTATCAGTTTGACAGCAAGCAATCTAAAATCTCAATTGTATAATCAAGCTTTGTTGATCGCAGATATTCAAATTTTTAGAACCTTATTTTATTTCGGAATTGTAATGATGGTTTTTATTATGATTTATAATCCAATCAAAGGAATTTTACATCTTAGGAAAAAGAGAAAAGAAACTCATTGATTCGCTTTTTTTCTGGTATTGATTTCTGCATTTATTTTCGCTAAACCTGTTATAAGAGGAATAAAAGTTACAGAACATGATAATAAAATAACGAATGTTACATTGATATCATATTTGTTTGTCATCTTCAGAATTAATAAAACGATTGCAATGAGTAATAAAGGAATTTGAATGCTAAGATTAAGTTTATTAACTTTTTTTCTTTTTTCATTTAATTCTTCTAATGTTAATTCGCTCAAAGGTTTTTCTTTGTTCATCTTAATTATTTTATTAAAGATAGTAAAATCAAATTAAAAAATTGTAACGTCCTGAAAAAATGATTCTGGATTAGACCAATAAAATTTTATTTTAAACA
>NZ_DDBA01000016.1:0-4326 GCF_002333005.1 Empedobacter sp. UBA2044 | reverse complement strand
GAGGATATGACGTACCCACAGTAGCAGACGAAAAAGGAAATGGTGTTCTTCCTTACCCAACCGCTATAAAAAAAGCTGATGACGCCTGATTAAGTTAAGTGTTTAACATTTAATCAGGTAGTTTATGCAGACAAAACAAAAAAAATCATTCAGCAAAAAAATCAATTTACAACTTTGGTCGTTGTTTAGACGTTATCCAACTATTCCTTACATCCTCAAATGGACATTCATTTGCTTATTTATCGGACTTTGTGTTGGTAGTGCTTCCGCAGGTTTTCTTCAATCATTGGATTGGGTTACGAATTATCGGGAAAATCATTTATGGTTAATTGCATTGTTGCCTATTGGTGGTTTTTTCATTGGCTTACTTTATTATTATTTGGGCAAAGACATTAAACCAGGAAACAATTTACTTCTTGATACCATTCACGACCCTAAACAAATTATTCCCTTCCGTATGGCTCCGTTTGTTTATATCGGAACCGTGGTAACACATTTATTCGGTGGTTCGGCAGGGCGTGAGGGAACAGCTCTACAAATGGCGGGTGCAATTGCCGACCAATTCAGTAAACCTTTCCGACTTTCTGAAAGCGAGCGAAAAATTTTAATCATTTCAGCCATTTCCGCAGGTTTTGGGTCTGTATTTGGTACACCATTGGCAGGTGCAATTTTCGGTTTAGAAGTGTTTTTAATCGGACGATTAAAATACGATGCTATTTTTCCCGCATTTGCAGCCGCTATTTTCGCAGACTTAGTTACGAAACTTTGGCAAACACACCATACTCATTACTACATCAATTTTGTTCCCGACATCTCTTTTTTAAATATCATTTACGCAATCATTGCAGGAATTATTTTTGGATTATGCTCAGCAACATTTAGTAAAACAATACATAAGGCAAGTTCTATTTTCAAATCAAAAATTGAGTATCCACCTTTCCGACCTTTGATAGGCGGTGTTATTGTTGCTCTTGCAGTTTGGGCAATAGGCACAACAAAATACATTGGCTTAGGTATTCCTACAATTGTTCAGTCCTTTGAAGAACAATTACCTATGTATGATTTTGCCTTGAAAATGATTTTTACCATCATCACATTGGCAGCAAGTTTTAAAGGTGGAGAAGTTACTCCACTGTTTTTCATTGGGGCAACTTTAGGTAACGCATTAAGTTATTTCATTCCATTGCCAACAGCACTTTTAGCAGGAATGGGATTTGTTGCCGTTTTTGCAGGAGCAACGAATACGCCATTAGCTTGTAGCATTATGGCAATTGAACTTTTTGGTGCTGATTGCGGAGTGTATGTTGCAATTGCTTGTGTAGTTGCATATTTAGTTTCAGGACATAACAGCATTTACAACAAACAAATGGTTGGCGAACCAAAGCACAAAAGATTTTCGAACCACGAAGGAAAAAGATTAAATGAACTTTAAAATTGTGAATATGAATACAAACAATATAAACGTAATGAGAATTTATTTTGGCTACGGACAAACAGTCAAAGGACAATCTTTATGGCAACGACTTTGGAGCAACAATTTGGGACAATTACTTTTAAAGAAAGCGAAAGAAATGAATATTGAACAAGCCAATATTTTTATTGCAAAAGCTGGTTATTTAGACAACGATAAGATAAGTTTCAATATTTCAGAAATTCCATCTAAAAAAAATCCAGTTTGCCTTGAACTTGTGGACACTGCCGAAAAATTAAAAAATTTTATAGGGCAAAATAGAAAAGAGCTAAACGAAACAAATGTTATTCTACTAAATAATGAATGTTTTAAGATTGACCAATAAAAAAAGGACTTATAAAGCCTGTTGAACCCTTTGATAAACTCAGGATAGGCTGAAAAAAATTGTATCAAGAATAGAATTTTATCTTCAAAAACCTTTTTCTCGATACAAAATTCTTTCAGAATTCCACTCGAAATGACAGGTTTATTGATAAAATTAAAACGGGTTCATAAATTATAAAATAACATTATAACATGTAAACAAACATTATTTAATACCCATCGAGCATTATTCGACAAGATTAATTTTTAGCTTATTACTATTTCTATTTCTATTAAACATAAATTATTTAGATATTGAATAGTGGTTAAAGTTGTAATTTTGGCTAAAATTATGGTTTTAAAACCACCGAAAGTTTTGGCACAATTTCGGTCTAATCATAAACTGATCACAGAGCTGAGAGAATAAGGTTTCGATTCTTTTTCTATATTTTTTGAACGCATAAAATTGTGGTTTATACTCTTTTTGATTAGCTTTTTTAGGTGTTTCTTTACATTAACTTCTTTTTTGTCACTCCTCTACACAAACTTATATTGAATAATACTTAAACTACTCGATAATATCATGGAGAAAAAGTTACACTATTGAACAATTTTCTTATTTTTTTATAAAATTCTAAGCACGTGAACAACGAAGAAGAACAAACCAAAAATTTATAACTAACTTTGAGGTCTCAATTATGAGACCTTTTTATTTAAGAAAAATCAATGCAAAATATAAAATTAATCGTGACAGATATGGACGGAACTCTGTTACGTTCTAATCATTCGTTAAGTCCAGAATTCAATAAAATTTACGAAGAATTAAAAGAAAACAACATCACATTTGTACCTGCAAGTGGTCGTCAATATTATAGTATCATTTCTTATTTTGAAAATATAAAAGATGAATTGGCAATTATTGCTGAAAACGGAACCTATGTTACCTATAAAGGTGAAGAAATTTTTGTTGACGAATTGGATTGGTCTGTTGTAAAAGAAATCGTAGAAGAAGTGCGTAAAATAGAAGGCGCAAATATTGTTTTGGCTGGTAAAAATGCAGCTTATGTGGAATCGAAAGATGAAACTTTTTTAGAATATTTTAAAAATTATTATGACAAAAATATTTGGGTTGATGATTTAACTAAAATCGAAAATGAACAATTCATTAAAATTGCAGTAAATCACGCTGATGGAACAGAATTTAATGTATTTCCAAAATTAGTTGATTTTGAAAAATATGGATTAAAAGTTGTGGTTTCTGGAGAAGTATGGTTAGATGTAATGAACAAAAAATCGAACAAAGGAGTTGCATTACAAGCTTTGATGAATAAATTGGATATTTCTTCTGAAGAAATCATTGTTTTTGGGGATTTTATGAATGATTTGGAGATGTTACATTTGGCAAAATATAGTTTTGCAATGGAAAATGCGCATCCAAATGTAAAAGAAGTGGCAAATTTTAAAGCGCCTTCTAACGATGAAGATGGTGTAATTCAAGTTATTAAGCAATATTTACAACAATTAAAAACCGTAAACACTTAATAATCTGACAAATAACATCAATCATTTAACATTTCAAATCAGATTAAATTATTAATTTCGCACAAAACCTAAACAATCAATGTTAGCTATCAACAAACATCTAAAAAGCTTTCTTGCAATTGGAACTTTACTTTTTGTTTTTTCTTGTAAAAACGAAAATAATCCTATTCAAAATCAAACAACAACTTCTTCTGAACCAAAAGAAATTTTGCAGAATGATGTTGATTCTGTTTATACGGTAAAAGTTGACTCTTCAGTTTTGAAATTAGATACTATTGCAAAAGAAGAAAGGAAAAATCCTATTGATTCGACAAAACAATATGTTTACCTAACTTTTGACGATGGTCCATATAATGGAAGTAAAAATATCAATAAAATATTAACCGAAGAAAATGTAAAAGGAACGGTTTTCTTAGTTGGTTTTAATGCTTTTACGAAAGATTTGAAACAACATGTAGAAGATTATAAAGCCAATCCAAATGTAGAAATTGCTAACCATACTTTTTCGCATGCGCGTAACAAATACAAAGCTTTTTACAGTGTTCCAGAAAATGTTTATGAAGATATTCGCAAAAATGAGGTGGTATTAGACATACATTCTCGTTGGGTTCGTTTACCTGCACGTAATACATGGCGTTTGAACAAACGCAAAAAAGACGATCCAGTAAAAAATGCAATTCCAGCAGCTGATTTATTGGCTAAAAATCAATACTATATCTATGGTTGGGATTATGAATGGGAAAGAAGTGGAAAAAAATCTGTCAATCATCAGCTTTCTTCGCCTGAAAAAATTTACGAAGGAATTGTACATCGTTTGGATCAAAATAAAACATTCGAAAAAAATCATTTGGTAATTTTAATGCACGATGATATGTTTAATGAAGATTATAATGCAGAAAAATTAAGACAATTAATTGTTTTATTGAAACGTAATCCGAAAATTGTTATTAAAGGAATTTCTGGATATCCAACCAGGATTAGCTAAATAAAATATGTAACGTCCTGAAAAA
>NZ_DDBA01000011.1:0-10096 GCF_002333005.1 Empedobacter sp. UBA2044 | reverse complement strand
CGAAGTCATGAAGTACGACAGAAACAAATTATATAATTCATTTCCGTTCATTACTTCGAATTTCCCTGGATTGAAACGATTATAACTTGTAGAATAATCTGCATTTACAACCAATCCATTTCCTCTGGCTCTTTTAGTTGTTACAACTACTACTCCATTCGCTCCACGAGAACCATATTGCGCAGTTGCAGCAGCATCTTTTAATACAGAAATTGTTTCAACATCATTTGGATTAATATTTGGTGTTCCATGATAAATCACTCCATCAACTACCCATAAAGCATCTGTTCCTGCAGAAATACTTGTTTTTCCTCTTAAACGTAATGAAGCCGTTGAACCTGGTTGTCCAGAGCTACTTGTAATTCTAAGACCTGCAACTTTACCTTGTAATAAATTGGTAATGTTCGGAGATTTAGCATCCATTAAGTCTTTTGCATTTACAACAGAAACTGCAGCGGTTACCTCTTCCTTACGTTGTGTAGAATATCCAGTTACAACTGCAGTTCCTAAATCTATATTCTCACTTTTAGGATTTAATTGAGTGGATAAATCTCCTAAATTCTCAGAAGTAACGGTAATTTCCTTGCCTTTAATAATTAAAATATCACCGATTTTGGCATCAATATTAAAATCTCCATTTTCATCTGTGTAAGCTGCCTTATCAGTCCCTTTTATTTTTACCTCTACATCTGCTTCTGGAAAACCATCAGAATCTTTTACATGACCTGTAGTTTGAGCATAAGCAAACGATCCAAGAACAAAAAGAAGACTAAAAATTCTAAATTGTTTTTTTCTCATCTCTTGTGTTAAAATTGTTAACAATAAAAGTATTAAAAAAAACACTTAAGAATTACTCTACAATTCAAATACAAAAATAAACCAAGTAATAAAAGAATATATAGAATAATTTTAGGGATTACTTGTTTCAATAAAATATTAAACTATTTTTTCAACTCTTAATAGAATGTTAAGAAATGGTAAAATTTAATATTTTATATTAAACTTTCAAAATCAGCCAAAAAAAATCCGTTCGATAATCGAACGGATTTTATATTTTTCCTAAAAAAGCAGTTTTTAGTAAGCAGCGTCTTTGATACGAGCTTTTTTACCACGTAATGCTCTGAAGTAGAAGATACGAGCTCTACGAACTTTACCTTTTTTGTTTACTTCAATTTTTTGTAACGCTGGCATGTTAACTGGGAAGATACGCTCTACACCAACATCTCCAGACATTTTACGGATTGTGAAAGTTTCTGTAGTTCCTTGTCCTCTTCTTTGGATAACAACCCCTTTAAAGAACTGAACACGAGTTTTTCCACCCTCTGTAATTTCTTGATAAACTGTAATAGTATCACCTGCTGCGAAAGCTGGGAACTCTTTTTTAGCTACGTATTTCTCTTGTACGTATTTTACTAAATTTTCCATTATTATAATTTCAATTTATTTGAATTGAGCAACTTAAACGTCTTTCGTCAGAGGTTGAACAATGTGGATGCAAAATTAATCAAAAATCTTGATTATACAAATGATTCTCTTTCTTTTATGAATGAATTTTTATTAAATCATTTTCAAAAGATTGATTTGTTAATTGTGCTACGACTGATTTCATCGCTAAAAGTCGAGCAGTTTTTTTATCATCTGTCACAATTTCTAGCCAAGATGAACTTTCTGTTCCTGTTTGCTGAAACATTTTGTCAATGTAATTGGTATAAACATCCCATAACTCTTGTGCCTTTTGATCCAATGCCCCTAATTTCCATTGTTTCAATTCGTCATCTTTCCGATCTTGTAATCGTTCTGCTTGTTCTTCTTTCGAAATCGACAGGAAAATTTTAACCAAAATAATTCCATCATCTTGCAAAAGCTTTTCTACTTCTACTACTTGTTTCATAAACTTTGTATGTTGTTCTTCCGTACAAAATCCGAAAACAGGCTCTACAACAGCACGATTATACCAAGAACGATCAAAGAATACAATTTCACCTGCATTTGGTAATTCTTTAAAATATCGCTGAAAATACCATTGTCCTTGTTCTATTTCAGTCGGCTTTGGTAATGCTTCAACACGATATTTTTTAGGGTTTAGAAATTCTGTTATTCTCGAAATTGTTCCTCCTTTTCCAGCTGCATCACGACCTTCAAAAATAATTAACACACGTTTATTCTCTTGAATAACTTTAGATTGTATTTCTAACAATTTTTCTTGAAGTTCTTTTAATTCTTTCTCATAAGCGAGTTGTTCTTTGAACTTCTTTTCTTTTATAATATCATGTCTAACCAAAAAATCAATGATTTCTTGCTTATTATTTATTTTTTCTAAATCATTTAAATCAAATTCAGCCATAGTTTTAGGTTTGATAATTAATTTTCTTCTTCTAAGTTTTGATGTTTCAAAATACGTTTATTTTTATCATCATAAGGTATTTTAGACAAAATATATTCCATCGCCTCTACTCTAGCCTTGTACTTTTTGTTGGCATCAATGATTTTCCAAGGAGCAAAATCTGTATTTGTTTTCGTAAACATTACATCTTTATAAGCTGAATAAACATCAAACAAATCTTGCGCTTTTTGATCTACAGAGCTATACTTCCATCGTTTGGTTGGTGAATTTACAATATCTGCAAAACGTTTTGCTTGTTGTTCTTTTGTAATCGAAAAATAAATTTTAATCAAATATATTCCCGAATTAATCCACATTTTCTCGACATCATTTACCTCGTTCATAAAAGTTTCATATTCCTCTTGTGTACAAAACCCATTTACAGGCTCTACAACAGCTCTATTGTACCAACTTCTATCAAAAAAAACAATTTCTCCTGCACGTGGTAACTGACGAACATAACGTTGAAAATACCATTGTCCTCGTTCTACTTCATTAGGCTTTGGCAGTGCTATAATTCTATGTTCACGAGGATTTAGATGTTCTACAATTCGACGAATTGCACCTCCTTTCCCAGCTGCATCTCGACCTTCAAAAACAATCACAACTTTTCGTTTATTTTCGGCTACCCAAGTTTGTAATTTTATCAATTCTTCTTGTAATTGCTCTATCCTATTTTCATATTTTACAGTACGCAAGGCTTTCGCAAAATTCAACTTTCCATGATCAGATTGTAAAAGTCCAACAAGACCTTTTTTGGTTTCGATTAATTTTAAATCTTTCGGTTTTAGCTCCATTTTCTTACAATTTAAAATTAATGATTCAATTCTTTTACCATTCGATAATAACGTTCAATCACATTTGGATCTACCATTAAATTTACTTCGGCATCCTCTTTTCCTTTATAATTAAACAAAGAAAGCACATAACGAATAGATTCTAATCTTGCCGTATTTTTATCATTTGCGTTGACAATAATCCAAGGCGAAAAAGAGTTGTGCGTGCGCGTAAACATTTGATTGATATAATGCGAAAATTCATCCCAAAGCTCTTGTCCTTTTGCATCGACTGGACTATATTTCCACTTTTTAAGCGGATTATTTAACCTCGAATCAAAACGTGTTTGCTGCTCCTCTTTAGTCACAGAAAACCACAATTTGACAATATATGTCCCTGATTCGTACAACATATGTTCAAATTCTGAAACTTGCACCATAAATTGCTCATATTGTTGCTCGGTACAAAATCCCATAACTGGCTCTACAACTGCTCTGTTGTACCAACTTCTGTCAAAAAAAACAATTTCACCAGCATTTGGTAACTCTTTGATATAACGATTAAAATACCACTGATTTTGTTCGACTTCTGTAGGTTTATTCAATGCAACAACACGCATAGAACGCGGATTAAGATGCTCGCGAAAACGGCGAATTGTACCTCCTTTTCCTGAAGCATCTCGTCCTTCGAAAATGATTGCAACTTTTTTCTTTTCTGTCGAAATCCAATTTTGAAGATTTACTAACTCTGATTGCAGTTTTAGTAACTCATTTTCATATTCAAACTTCTTTATCACATTTTTATAGAGAGGATTTTCTTCTTGATTTTCGACCAAAAAATGCATTAGTTCTTCGGTTGTTGTAAAATCTAAAATCTTACTTTTTTTCATAAATATTTATAGATTGTAAAATCTTTTTTAAGGTAAAAATTTTACAGAACATAAAAGTGAAGATTATGATAAATCTTTCTTTTAAAATCATAAATTTTATCATATTCAACCTCAATCAATTTGGTTAAATTTGTCAATAAATTAGTTTTTTGCGCATACTATTTTTCATATCACTCATATTTTCTATCGCATTTCGTCCTTTAATGCCGATGATAGATTATGTTTTAAATTATGAAGAAATCGCAAATGAACTTTGTGAAAATCGAGAAAAACCTGAATTACTTTGTAATGGTTTTTGCTATTTGAAAGAAGAAATTTCGAAAAGTGAAAAGAATCAGCCAGAAAATCATTTTGTCAAAAATTCGGTCAAAATTTTAGATGCGATTGTTCCTCAAAAACAAATTATTTCTCCAAAAAAGTATTTTACGCAAAAAAATAAATTATCAACTGATCATTATCAAGATATTAATTCTAACTATATTATTCGTTTAGTTTTTCATCCTCCAATTGTTTAATTTTTCTTTTATAGATCTAAACTATAGAATCAGATAACAATTAATTAAAAACAAATAAACAATCTAAAATGAAAAATTTAAAAAACACATTCTCTTTAATAGTCTTAGGGTTTGCATTATTTTCTTGTAATAAAGAGCAAACAAAACAAGAGAATTTTGAAGTAAAGCATGTTTCTCACGAAGAAATGAAAGCTGTAACTAAATTGGATGTTGCGGTTGTGAACGAAGTTGATCCAATTTGCGGAATGAAAACTGCAGATCATTTGAGTGACACAGCTAATTACCAAGGAAAAACGTATGGTTTTTGTTCGACAATGTGCAAAGAAGAGTTTCTAAAAAATCCTGAAAAACATATCCATGAATAAACAATTAATAGCCGTTATTGTTATTATTTTAGGCGTTATAGGAACTGTTTTTTGGCTAAAAAATAAGCCTAAAGATGAACTTTACACGGTAATGAAAGTTCCGGAATTTTCGATGACAAATCAAAATAATCAAACGATTACAAATCGTGATATGTTAGGAAAAGTGTACGTTGTAGAATTTTTCTTTACAAGTTGTCCAACGATTTGCCCAGTAATGAGTAACAATTTACGCACAATAGAAGATGAAATAAATGATGCAAACCTTGGTTTTATTTCGATTACAATTGATCCAAAACGAGATACACCTGCACGATTGTTAGAATATGCAAAACAAATTGGTGTAAAATCACCGAATTGGCATTATTTGACTTCGGATCGAGAAGAAATTGAGCAACTTTCGGATAAATTCAATATTTATGTTGGAAAAGACGAAACAACTGCCGAAGGTCTAAATCACAGCGGAAAACTTGCATTGGTTGATAAACAAGGAAATATCAGAAGTCGATATGATAAAATGGGTGTTCCAATACTGTTTTATTCGGGACTGAATTACAAAGATCCTGAAGGAAAAGAACCTTCTCTAGCTGGAAAATATCATCCTGAAATAGAATTTTTAAAAGAAGATATAAAAAAACTTCTTGCAGAATAAAATTTAAAACCCTCCTAAAAATGGAGGGTTTTGTTTTAATTATAATTTTCTAAATCACAGCAAATTATTGTTTGTCCTTATGGAAAATTGATGGACGGAATGCATCGTGTTGTAAAAGCAAATTTATTGGATTTGAAAACAATAAAAGCGTATCGACTTTCGACCTTACCAAACCCCGATTATATTGATGTAGATCCTGACGATTTACCTTATGATGAAAATTAAAATTTAGAAGTTAAGCAATCAAATCTTGAATGGTTCAGAACATTTAAAGCAATTTATGAAACTGGGACTTTATCTGCTGCTGCGCAACAATTATTTATTTCACAACCTGGTTTTAGCTTACATCTCAATTCGTTAGAAGCCTATACGGGCTACAAATTATTTGATCGATCGGCGCGAAAAATGGTTCCGACTGAAAAAGGAAAAATTTTGTATAATTTTATTTTAGAACCGATTCAAAAATTAGCTGCTGCGGAGCAACATTTTTGGAAAGAAAATTTTAAAGAACATCCAGATTTCAAACCAAATTATATTGTCCCAAATATCAGTTCTATTATTCGTTGTTTGAGCGATGGAAATGGCTTTTCTATTGTTCCCGACTTTTTATGTCAAGAAGCACTAAATTCTGGTAAAATAAAATTGGTTTGGCAAGGTGAAAAACCGTTGGAAAATACACTCTATTTTGGTTCACGAAAAAATACGATTTACGAAAAAGAAATTGAGCAATTGCAACAGATTTTTGTAGATAAATGGTGTAAAGATTTGGGTTAAATACTTCCCAAATCTTTGAAAAACGCAACCAATTGATGATTACTTGTAATTTGTAGCGACTCTTTTAATGAGCCCAATCTCTTTTCTACACTACTTAGACTTGCAGGTTTGATATTATTTTGTTTTAAGTGATTTGAAATATCTTTTAGTAAAATTCCATTCGAAAGCAAAGAAACTAACGTAACATCATACGAAGTTATTTCATACGTATTTTTTTGTTTGATACTACGTTTCATGTCCAATTCCAAATGCATTCCGCCCGCAAAAACAGTTTGTATCGCTTTTTTCAACTCTTTCGAATCTTCTCTTCCTTTCGCCACAAACCCATCTATATGGTATTCCTTGAAAAGATTATCCACCATATCCGCTTTCTTTTCTACCGAAAAAACAATCACTTTCAAATTTGGCTGAATTGCTTTTACAGCTTCAATTAAATCTCGTCCACTTTTCAAGTTTTGCTCGCGATGATCTTCTTCAAAAGACAAATCAGAAATCAATAAATCATAAGGTTGATTGTCGTGCAATGCTTTTTTCACTTTCAAGAATGCATCATCACAATAAAAAGCATAATCAGGATTTTCTACATGTAAATCTTTTAAAACTTTCTGAATCGAAATATTAAAACTCTCAAAATCTTCTGCAATTAATACTTTTTTAAACATACTTTTTATTTAGGTTATTGAATTGGAAATATGATCTTAATTTTTAGACCATTCACATTTTCAGTTTCAAAAATAACATCTCCGTTTAGATTAGAAATACGTGAAACCGTATTTTGCAAACCATTTTTAGGTTTTAAGTCCGAAATCCCAATTCCATTATCTGAATAATTGATAATAATTTGTTGGTTTTCTTCTTTAAAATTTAGTATAACTCGTGAAGCTTCGCTATGTTTTTTCATGTTCGTCAACAATTCTTGCATCACTAAGAAAACCTCTGTTTTAGCATAATCTTTTACGTTTCTCCAAAGTTCTTTTTCATTTCCAATCAAATATATTTTGACTTGTTCCGAATCATAAGAACTTATCAATTGTGCTAATTTTTCTGCAAAATTTTCTTGTTGATTTTCATCAATCCTATCATAGGAAATATCGCGCGAAATTTCATAAACCACCTCCAATTTATCTAAAATTTGATCACGATTAAATTCTGATTTATTCTCAATATCAGACATCACATGATAAATTCCGTTCGCCACTTTATCGTGTACTTTTTTAGAATATTTCAGTTCTGTTTTTTTGACTTCCAAAACCTTTTCTTGTTGCAACAAAACTTTCTCTTGCTCTAATTTTTGCTTTCTTTTTCTGTACAAAAAATATCCAAAAACAAACAAAACGATCAATAAACCGATTAGAATGTAAAGTTTTAAAATATCATTTTTCTTCTTTTCATTCTCTGCTTCAGCATTCAAAAAATCTGCACGATTTTTCTCCGAATCATAACGCACCAACGCAAATTGATTTTTCGCTCTGTTACGTTCTAACTGAATACTATCGTTTAGCTTTTGATAAGCTTCAAAATATTGTTTTGCATTTGTAGGATTGTCTAATAAAATAAGTTGTTGATAAACTTCTAATTTATCGCCCGCACTCTTATTTTCGAAAGCAATTTGTTTTCTTTTATAAGCATAGTCCAAGGCTTTTTTATAATCTAAATTTGAAAAATAATCTGTTAAATGCGCATAACTTGCATTTTGTCCCCACAAATCATTTTCCTTTAATCTAATATTTAACGCTTTATTTAATTCATTTATAACATTGGACTTATTGTCTTTTAACCATTTGGTATATGCTAAATTATCAGTAATTCGCGCATATTCTTTTGGATTTTCAATTGTATTCTTATCTTTTAGTAATTCTTGGTAAATCTTTATCGCTTCATCATACTGCTTATCGTAACGATAACTATTTGCAATGTTATTTTGATTGATAATATAAACATCTTTTTCTTTAGAAAAATCAATTGCTTTTTGATAATAATCTATAGCATCATTAAAATTTCCTAAATCATGAGAAGTTTGCCCTAAAATATTATATGCACTAGAAAGTGTTTCTTTTTCTTCACTTATTTTAGGGTTTAATAATTTTACCGAAGAAATAATTAATTCTTGGCTTCCAAACCAATCTCCTTGATCTTTAGAAATAAAAGCCATATTTATCAAACATTTTGATGCTTGATGTTTGTTATTCAGTTTTATAAATTCTGAATATGCTTTATTAAAATAAACATAAGCACTATCATTCTCTTGTTTTTCATAAAACTTCCATGCTTTATCATAAGCTTTATTATCTAAATTATCCTGCTCAATCTCTTTGTTTTTAGACTGTTGACATGAAATAATAAAAAGTATAAAATAAAAAAATAAAATTTTTCTCAAATCTCCATATTTACAACCTAAAGCTAAACAAAAAACGGATAGATTACTCTATCCGTTGATGATTTATTTTTTCACAGGAACATCCCCTTTTTCTCCATTTGTATCACCGTCTATACTATCTGATGAAGTTTGTACAACTGGATGTTGATCTTGTGAAATTGTGTTTGCATTTTGATTTGGTAAAAAGAATCCCAATAAAGCGAATAATAATTCTAACATAGCTTAAATTTTTAATTTTTTGATATAGGTGCTCTTCCTCACAAAACAGATTGCGAGTAGTGTACACGAGAAAAAAGAAGCGCTTCTTTAGTAGGAAGTTTTTTGTAGTCTTGAGAACAATTCAGGAAAAATGCTTCCCTTCAAATCACCTCAACTATTTTCGAGACTACGTTTTCAGAAATCAAGTTTTTTGTTTTTGTTTTGATTTCTATTGCAAAGTAAATACAGAACACAAAGTCGCTGTTAAACAAACAATAGACAAGTTTTGGACAATTATTGGACAGCTTGTTTTACGGTAAACCGTAATTTATTTTGTCCAAAATTTGTCTACTTTGTAAAAGAATTAAAAATGAAATGTCTACGAAAAAATATCTATTCGAAAAAGTTTTTGAGAAAGCAAAAAATGAATTTGGGAGTTGAAGTAAAAATGGAATGTCTGTGCATTTAGAAAAAGTAATTTCAGATGATTATAATTATCCTATAACAAGCAAATCTTTTTTCAAGATATTTTGATGATTTCGTGAAAGAAAATAATTTAAAGAAGGAAATAAGTCCTGATTTATTAAACATTCTTGCTCATTATATCGGTTATGAAAGTTTTGGAGATTTTAATCAAAAAAATCAGCAGACAAAAAAATGAAGAAAAAGAAGTTAATGTAGAAGAAATCGCATCCGTAGAACCAATAATAGATAATAATATTTCTGAAGAAGAATCAATAATTAATCTTCCATCAAAAAAGAATAATTTCTTTCAGAAAATAAAACTTCAACGAAATAAAGTAATTGCTGGAAGTGGTATTGCTATGATTTTGGCTAGCGGAGGATTATTTCTTAATTCAATGAATCAAAATTCGTCTTGTATGGTTTGGAAAGAAAATCATTATGAAGAAATAGAATGCGAAAAAACTTCGCCACAAATGAATGCTGTTCCATATAACGAAGCTGTTTTTCAATTGAAGAAAATCACAAAACCTGATACTTTAAATTTTAAAAATGCACTTGATAAAGTTTGGTATACAAAGAAAAATGGTGAAGTAGAATTTTTTACCAATTATGGTTTACATTCCGAAAATGGTAAAACATTGAAACCTGTCACAAAATATATTTTAACTAAATATGTCTTAAATAATTGTAACGTCCTGAAAAAA